>JALYOR010000121.1 GCA_030856765.1 Verrucomicrobiota bacterium
ACTCAAGGCATTCCGGATCGGCTGGTGCCGGCAACCAATAGACGTCGCGGAGCAATCTTCGTAATCCGTGATAGGAGCCGTCAATATCCGTTAGGCGGTGTGACCTTGCGGACGCGCAGATCGTTACGCAGGCTGAGATCTTGCGCGGCGCGGAAGTGCTCCCATTCCGCCGGACTCACATGCCAGCGGGCGATGACGCCCCTACCTGCCAACAGCCTCGCATTTCCCACCGTGGCCAGGAGCGTCCAGATAAAGATAAAGAAACACATGATCGCCAAAAACAAGCCAGCCGCGCCCATGACCGACCCGACGACTTCGCCTAACTCCTCGTAATTGGAAACGGCGAACAAAACCAGCGCTACGCCAAGAATAGCGAGGCCAAGACAGATGCCCGCCTTGGGAGGGGATTACGCATGGCTCTTCGCCAGACTAGCCGCGTCGCAATTCGCCTTCCAAGGGGAAAAGGCGACCAGGTAAAACCGCGGCGGGCGGGAGTGTGGCGCACGATGCCTGGAAGTGACGCCGGCGTATCAGCGTCCGGCTTAAGGCGGATAAGGAACGCCAATTTTTTTGCAAAAGGCGCTGAAGCGCGGATCTGATCGCAGCTCGCGCGTAAAGGGGTTGTCCACGATCGCCATCACTCCGGGGTCCTGCTTAGTATAGGCCTGCTCCAGCCATTCGAAGGTCTTGTCGGCGTCGCCGCGAAAGGCGTAGACCGTCGCGATTTGAAATGACATGTCGTTGCTGTGACCGGCGATGAGCGCATTCAGGGCTTCATCGGCCGCCTGCGCGTCGCCTCGAGCCTGTTGCGCCAGGGCGATCGCGTAGGCTCGCCAATCCGGATCCGATTCCTTGGTGGCGGCTTTCAGCGCCGCTTCCCCGTCGCCGCGTTTCGCCTCGACCAGGGCCAATATCTCCCATGTTCCCGCGCCGCCCGGCTGGAGCTCGATCGCCTTGCGCGCCGATCGCACCGCCTCGTCATAACGGCCTAACGAGGTTAGGAGCCTGGCGAGGTCGAAATGGGCATTGGTGCTTAATGGCTCCAGCCGTACCGCTTGCTGCAAGAGATGAACCGCTTCCTCGATCTGCCCGAAATTTGCAATCACCGAGGCGAGGCCAATCTTCGGCTCCGCGGAGGCGGGAGCCAGCTCCAAGGCGCGGCGATATTCGGCTTCGGCGGCTTTGGCATTGCGATCGACACTGACGAGGATTTGTCCCAGGGCGGCATGCGCGTCGGCGGAGTGGGGGTCTTCGGCCAGAGCACGCTCCGCTGCAGTCCGGGCCTTGCGGTTGGCTTCGCTCACATCCTCACCGGTGATATCTCCCAGGGCCCACCAGCTTTTCGACAAAGCGGAGTATGCCAGGGCGTAATGCGGATCGCTTTGGATCGCCGTTTCGTAAAACCCGATCGCTTTCCGTAAATCCGGGGCGGTATAGAGTTGCTCGTGGAAGCGGCCTTGCAGATAGGCCGTGTAGGCATCGAGGTTTTGGTTCGACGGCGCATCCGGGTTTTGCTCCTTCGCGCCGAGGAGGGTTACCTTGAGCGCCCCAGCCACGGACTGCGCGATTTCCGCCTGCACGGCAAAGATATCCGGCAGCGCGCGATCATAGATGCGCGACCATGTGTTCACTCCGTCGGCCGCGCGTACGAGATTGACCGCGATCCGGGCCCGCCCGGCCGACTTCCGCACGCTGCCTTCGAGCAAATAGCTGACGCCGAGCGCGGCGCCGATGACTTTGCTCCCCTCGTTCCTGTTCTTGAAGTGAAACGAGGAGCTGCGACCGATCACGGTGAGCTCCTTGATCTGAGCCAACGCGCTGATCAATTCCTCGGAAAGCCCATCGGAAAAATATTCCTCATTCGGATCGCCGGTATCGTTAACCAGCGGCAGGACGGCGATCGCCTTGGCTGGCGCGGCGTCATTCCGATTCCGGTGAGGAACGAACTGGTTCGCAAGCAGAATCACCACGGCGACGGCCAGCACGGCGATGATCAAGCGGTCGAGTTTGCGGCCGGTGCTGCGACTGATCGATTGCGCAGGATCAATCTCGCTGTCGCGCTTCAGGCCTTCGGGCGTTAGCTCATAGAACCATGCGAAGAGGAGGACAAAGGGAAACCCGAGCACGACCGCGACGACGACTACGCGCAACAGCCACGGCGCAACATCGAAAATGGGCAGCACCTCGGTCGCGATCTGCACCAGCAGCCAGGCAGCGGTCGCATAGAAGGCGGCCACGCGCAGCACGTTGCGGCGTTTCATCTCGAAAAGAAATCTCTTCATCGTGGGCAGCCCCCGTCGGAGACGGTGTAGCAGTGTTTCACCCGGTTGAGCAAGCATGGTTCGCCCTAACGATCGCTGATGCGCAGCAACGAGGTGTTACCTTCCTGCGCCGGCCCGACGCGCACGGAGCGGCAGGAGGAGGAACAGCACGGCCGAAACGAACAACGCGACCCCGGCCACACCGAAGCCGCCGGAGAGACTTCCCGTTTGGCGACTGAGCAATCCCACCGCAAACGGGCCGGCAAAGCCGCCGAGGTTGGAGATGGAGGTAATCATCGCGATGCCGGCCGCGGCGGAGGCGCCGCTGAGGAATTCGCCGGGGGATGCGTAGAAGGGAGCGAAAAACCCGTAAGTCCCAAAGCCGACTAACGAGAATAGCAACACGACGGCCACGGGCGACCGGAAAAACACCAGAGCGAGGAAGCCGGCGGCGCCAACGAGGAGCGGGATGGCGGCGTGATATTTGCGTTCCTGGCGTTGATCGGAGCTGCGTGAGACCAGGACCAGGCCCACGAGTGCTACCAGGTAGGGGATGGCGACCAGCAGTCCGACGAAGGTGTTGGAGTAGCCCGCAGAAAGCGATTTAATTTCCTGGGGCATCCAGAAGTTCAGAGTATAGACGCCGATCGCATGGGCAAACCCGATCGCGGCCAGCATCCAGACGCGAGGATTCGTAAAAGTCCGACCAAGGGACGCGGAGTGGGTGGTCTCGCGGTCCGCCTTTTCGCTCTCGAGAGTGGCGGCGAGTTGTTCTTTCTCGGCTGAGGTAAGGAAGGTCGCCTCTGCCGGACGCGACGGGAGGTAGCGATAAGTGAGGAGCCCGAGCAGGAGAGCCGGCGCCGCTTCCAGGATGAGGAGCCAGCGCCAACTGGCCAGTCCGAACCAGTGCACATGATCGAGAATCAGACCCGAGACCGGCGCGCCGAGGATGCTGGTGATGGGTTGCGCGGCCATGAAGAGAGCGATCGCAGAGGCCTGTTCGCGCCGAGGAAACCAATAGGTGAGATAGAGGACGATCCCCGGGAAAAACCCGGCCTCGGCCAGCCCGAGGAGGAAGCGCGCGCCGTAGAGTTGCGGGACGCTCTGGACAAAACCGGTCGCCATCGCCACCGCGCCCCAGCTGAGGAGGATGCGCGCGATCCACACGCGGGCGCCGACGCGATGCAGAATGAGGTTACTCGGGACTTCAAAGAGGAAGTAACCGAAGAAGAAGACCCCGACGAGCAACCCGAACTGCTGGCTCGAGATGGCCAGATCTTTGTTCATGGTGAGGGCGGCGAACCCGATATTTATCCGGTCGAGAAAGCAGACCACATAGAGAACAAAGAGGAAGGGGAGAAGGCGGGTGCGAATTTTCGCGGTCGTCCGTGATTCGAGCGAGGCCATGGAGAAGTGAAAGCGGAAAGCCTGACCACTGAAAGCTGAAATGCTGGGGAGCGCGGCGACCCGGAGACGCCGGGCAACTAGCGAAAGTCGTGGCCGCCAGAAGCAGGAGTCAGTGGGTGAGGGGAGCGATATCCGGATCGACGTAAAGCCAAATCTCAGGGCCGTAATTTGAATTGGAAGGGATTCGGAACCCGACCGTCATGTCCCAGATGTGAAAGTTTCATGAGCAAAGGGGTCGAGCTACGTCCACGAAAAATCCGGAAGCTGGGGAACGGCGCGAACTTGTACGATTAGGGTTCGCGATAGAGGACGCCGCCTTTCATGACCAGGCGCACCTGCCGCAGCGCGCCGATATCTTTGGTCGGGTCGCCCTCGACGACGACCAGGTCGGCGAGCTGACCGGCGCGAATATTGCCTCGATCGGAGAGATGAAAGATCGCCGAATTCCCCGCCGTCGCCTGTCGCAGGACTTCGAGCGGCGTGAAGCCGTAATCTACAACGAGCAGTTCCATCTCGCGCGCGTCGTCCCCGTGGGTGAAAACGCCGACGTCACCGCCCATCGCGAAGCGGACGCCCGCGAGGCGCGCGGCTTTCATGCTGGTGTGTTTGTCGCGGATACCATCCGGTTCGGGATCGGCCCCTTTTTTCCAGCCGCGATATTGCTCAATGGCGTCGCCCGCCGCCACTGTCGGGCATAGAGCGACTTTGTGTTCCTTCATGAGTTTGAAGACCTCCGGCGTGCCGTCATCGCCGTGTTCGATCGTGTCGACGCCGGCGAGAACAGCACGGCGCATTCCTACGGCGGTGGTGGCGTGGGCCGCGACCGGGCGGCCTGCATCATGGGCAGCTTTGACCGCTGCGGTCAGCTCCTCCTGCGAAAAGGTGGGACGGGAAGCCTCGCCTTTGCCCCAGCGATAGTCGGCGTAAAGTTTCACCCAATCGGCGCCTTTGCCGATCTGCCGGCGCACCGCCCTAACGATCTCGTCGACGCCGCTCGCTTCCTCCGCCCCTTGGGGAAGATCGAGATCGGTCGAGAGTTTCGGCCCGTAGCTGCCCGTCGCCACGATCGCTCGAGTCACGACGAGCAGGCGCGGCCCCGGCACAATGCCCTGGTCTATAGCTTTCTTTAATCCGACATCGGCGTAGCCGGCGCCCTCGGTCCCGAGGTCGCGCACGGTGGTGAAACCGGCGAGAAGAGTGGCTTGCGCGTGCGCTGTGGCGGCGGCGGTGCGGAAGGCGAGCGACTCGTTGTTTACTTGGTCGTTCCACGGCGTCTCGTTGTAGGGGTGGAGGAAGAGGTGGGAATGACCTTCGATCAGGCCGGGAATAAGCGTGTCGTTAGGCAAGGAGATCGTGTCTGCGCCCGCCGGCGCGGTGATTTCGGCCGCCGGTCCCGCGGCTTCGATCTTGTCGCCCCTTACCAGCACAGCCCAATCGGCGTGCAGTTGTTCTCCGTCGAAAACCCTGGCCGGGCGCAGCAGGCAGGGCGGAGGCGACGCCTCCGGTTGCCCTGCGCGAGAGCGACGGCAAGACAGAGGAGGGCGAGCGAACGGAAGAAAATCGGCTTCACGCCTCTCAGTTTACCACACCCCCGCCAGCAGCCGGCTGGTGCCGCGGGAATAATCGCCATATTCCGGATAGGCTTGGGAGAGCAGATGCTCTTCGCACCGCAACCGCAGCACCGCTCCGCCCGTGGCCAGCCCGCCTAACGAGACGGCAAAGATGCGCGCCCAGATCATCAACACGACTGCGGCGGCCTGCAACGCGATGACCCAGGGAGCAGGGGAGAAAAGCGAATGCGTTCCGAGGAGGCGACCAAGGCCGCCAGCATGAGCGCAAAGCCGAGGCCAAAGCGAGCTTTTCGCGGCTGGCCGTGTGAAGATTTCCGCCTCGGCGCGGCTCGGGATGTCTGATAATCCCGAGCCGGCCGCGCGGAAAACAACGAGACCTATTGATCTCCCGGGACAGTCAGTTCAACCACCGTGTCGGGAAATTCCTCCGACTTGGCGGTCGCCTGCACGACGACGGTTTTGAATTTGCCGCCGTCGGCCGGGATCGTCTTGGTGAGACGGGCTTCGCCGGTGACTTGAGGCTCGGTCTTGGCGTCGGAAGGCTGCAGGATGTGAATGCTCAAGGTCACGCCATTGGCGAGTGCTCCGCCGGGGCCGTCGGTATGCGCGCTGGCCGAGGCTTTGATTTCCTGTTCGCCGTTCGTCATCTGCTGTTCCACCCGCGCGACGATCGCGATGTTGTGGCTGCCCTGCGGATCGGAATCACGCGCGCCGCCGCGTCGTGTCACGAGACTAAATTTCTGTGCGCTGTGCGGCCCGAGCTGGGCTTCGGCGCCGCGACCGCCTCCGCCTGTGGGTGCGGCGCAGGATGAGAAGGAGAGGGCGGCCACGGTGGCCAGGAAGAGATGAGGCAGATATTTCATGCCCGAATTCTGGTTAGGCAGTCCGGGCTCGTCAATAGCTGTTTGTCGCCCGGCGCGCACTTTCAGGGGGATCGCTCGGGTCCGGGAAGGTCCGCTTCCTTCGGCGGGCGGCCGCCACGCCGTCGGCCGTGTGCTTTTTCCGGCCGCCGATCGTCCCGCCCCGATTTTCGGAAAGAATTAAGTTTGCCCCGCTGCGCCTCGGTCAGCATCGGCGCGAGGGCGCGGTTGGCTTCGGCCATCACTGCCTGCACTCGTTTCCCTGTTTCGGCCCGGATCTTTTCCAGCTCGGCCGCGGCTTGGGCAAAGATGGGTCTCGCCTTTTCCATCTGCTCGGGGGTCAGATCGAGGCGGCTCTGCATCCGGTCGGCCAACAAATGCGGACCATGCCCGCGGTCAGCGTGACGGTGATGGTGTGATTCTCGGGTCGCGATAAAACTACCAGCCGCCGCCCCGGCGAGGAAAGCGAGGAGGAAACCGCCCACCAGTTTCCATTTCAGCGCGCTATTCATAGCTCGAAGGCGTCGCCGATCGCGGAGTCGGCAATCGCATATTGATCGCCCGGATTTTCACTGGCCTCGTCGCCCTGGTTCCATTCGTGATAAGTGCCGGCGCAACCCAGCGCGATCACGGCCAGGGAGAGCCAGACGACGCGGTGCAGGAGATGGCGAAGATCGGAGAACTCGCTGCCGAAGCCGGCTCGCCATTGCGCGAGCAGGCGGGTGTCGAAACCAAAAGGCATCTCGTTAGGCTGGACCTCCGGCGCTTGCGCCGCGGCGTGGAGCAAGCATTCGACGGCGGAATTCTTCATCGCTGCTCCTCCGCGCTGAACTGGTCGAGCTGTTTTTTCATTTTTTGTCGGGCCCGAAAAGCGCGCACTTTGACGAGGGACGAGCCCCAACCGGTGAGGGCCTGGATTTCCGCGACGGAACGCTGTTGCAGGTAGAGGAGATCGATCACGAGACGCTCGGCCGGTTTCAAGGCAGCGAGCAGGCGCTCGACCAGATCCCGCGCGGCGAGGCTGCGATCCGGCCCGAGTTCCGCGGAAGTGGCAGCGAGATTTTGCACCACGGCGACTTCTTCTTCGCTCAAATCGGCCTGACGAAATTCCGGACGAATTCGCTCGGACTGGATCTGGTTGAGACAGGTATTGATCGCGATTCGCGAAACCCAATGCTCCAGCGGCACCTTGCCGGAAAATTGATCGAGCTTTTGAAAAATCTTGATGAAAATCATCTGGCAAAGGTCTTCTTCGGCGCTGCGCCGAGGCCGATGCGAACGGACCAACTTGAGCACCAGCGGATAGAGCCGGCGCACCATTTGGCGCGCCGCCGCCTCATCATGCCGGCGGACCGCGGCGACCAACGCGCCCGCATCCAAATCATCAGCCATCTCGTCCAAGGCGTTTCCACACTAACGGGGATGACAGTCGCGCGCGCGGTCCGGTTACAAGTTTCTCCGTGCGGGGTGAGCAGGCTTTCCAAAATATTTTGTAACCGGTAGCAATTGGTGTCAGTCATTCAGGCACAACTATGAAACTTACACTCATCGCAATCACCGCGGTCGGCGCCTTGTCGCTCGGAAATTCGGTCCTCGCTCACGAGCCGGAGGCCGGTAACGAAAAACGGGGCGGCCGTGGCTACCATCACAGCTCGCTCGAGCGGACGATGGAACAGCTCCAGCTCACGGACCCGCAGAAGTCGCAAGTCCAGCCAATCATCGACCAGGCGACGCCGAAGATCGAAAGCATCCGTCGCGAGGCGATGGAGAAGACCAAGGCGGTGGTAGAAAACGCCATGGCGCAGATCCGTCCGCTGCTCACCCCCGAGCAGCAGAAGAAGCTCGACGAAGCGAAGACCGAGCGCCGCGGTGGACGCGCGAAGCAGGGCGGCCGCGGCGGCCATCGTGGACAACGTGGTCAGGATGACCAGGGAGGACAGGGCGACCAGGACAACGGCTAAGCTCGTCCCCCGTCTTTTTGTAGTCGGGGGGGCGGTGACCCGGAGGTTCCCGTCAGCGCCGCGACAC
>JALYOR010000173.1 GCA_030856765.1 Verrucomicrobiota bacterium
GGCGTGGAGGAGCCAGAAGTTGGTCGTCGGCCATTTCTCGAGGAAACCGCCGATCCAGCCGACCATGCTGTTGGCGGCGAAGAAGGACAGATAATAAAGGCCGATGATGGTGGCGTTAATCGATTTCGGCGCATCCTTCGCGAACAAGGCGAGCCGCCCTGGCTGGCGATGTTGGCCTTGAACATGCCGCAACCGAGGACCAGACAAAGAAGCGCGAAGAGAAAATAGGCTTCGAAGGCCATGAGGAAATGGCCCGCCGCCATGGTGAGCGCGCCGAGCAGCACAGTGCGGCGCCGGCCGAGAATGCGATCGGCGAGGAAGCCGCCGAAGATCGGCGTGAGATAAACGCTCGCGGTGTAAGTGCCGAAGATGGCAGAGGCGAGCGGCTGACCCTCGAGCCCGCGATACAAGGGAAGCTGGCGGAAATTCTCGAAAATCGCGACGTGCTCGATAACGTCCGGGCAGCAGGAGATACTTGACCATGTAAAGGACAAGCAGTGATTGCATGCCGTAGTAGGAGAATCGTTCCCATGCCGCGGTGAAGGCGAGATACCAAAGCCCGCGCGGATGCCCAAAAAAATCGGGCGTGTGTTCTTCGCCGGTCAGCGGCGCGGGTCTTCGGGTTCGGCGGTACCGGTCATCTGGCCGCGAGACTAACGACAAACGCGCGGCGGTGTAAATAACGCGCGCGTTCAGCGCGTCGCGCCGGCCATCACATCAGTCGGCGCGAGCGGCACGGCGAATGGCTCGAGCGGCATCGAGTTGTCATGATCGAGGAACTCGCGGCAATGCGCGAAGAGGTCGGCGCGGGTGGTGGTGCGCCGGATGCGGTGCAAGAAGTCGCCCGTCGGCTCGACGCCGAGGCCGATGAAGTTGAGGTATTTTTTCATGTGGTTGACCTGCGATGATTCGCGGATCTCGGGAGTGCTGACGGCTTCGTAGAGGGCGTGGATGTAGGCAAGGACGTCGCGGCCAGTCGGGCGGAAGATCGGGCCGCCGCGGCGTTTTTCTCGGATCTGGCGGAAGAGCCAGGGATTGCGGATGACGCCGCGGCCGATCATGAGCCCGCGCGCGTTGGTGAGGGCGAGGACTTCGGCGGCTTTGGCGGCGGAATAGATGTTGCCGTTCGCCAGGACTGGACACGAGAGGGCGGCGACGGCGCGGGCGATGAAGTCGTAACGCGGCGCGCTCCGATACATTTCTTTCACGGTGCGGGCGTGGATGGTGAGGAGGTCGAGCGAGTGGCGGGCGAAGATGGGGAGCAGATCCTCGTCGAAGTGCGCGGCGTCGTCGAAGCCAATGCGGGTTTTGACGGTGAACGGGATGTCGATCGCGGCGCGCAACGCGCCGAGGATTTGATCGATGCGCTCGGGGTCGCGGAGGAGGCCGCCGCCCGCGCATTTGCGATACACGACCGGGACGGGGCAACCGAGGTTGAGATCGATCGCGGCGACGGGATGCTGTTGCAATTCGCGCGCGGTGCGGACGAGCGCTGCGATGTCGTTGCCGATCATCTGCGCTATGACGGGGCGGCCGGTCGGGTTTTGGGTAATGGAGGAGAGGATGACGCGATCGAGGCGGGAGTCGGGCAAGACGCGAAAGTATTCGGTGAAATAGACGTCAGCGTTCCCGTAGCCGCTGATCAGGCGCATGAAGCGCAGGTCGGTGACGTCCTGCATCGGCGCGAGGGCAAGGATCGGCTCGGGATTGCCGAGGAGGTTTTGGAAGTTCTTCAAGCCTCGTATTGCTCGTCGCTGACCTTTTCCAGCCAGTCGACGAGCTGGCCGTCGAGCGCTTCCTGGATGGCGAGATGCGTCATCGCGGTGGTCGGCGCCGCGCCGTGCCAGTGCTTCTCGTTAGGCGCAAACCAGACGACGTCGCCCGGGCGGATCTCCTCAATCGGGCCGCCTCCGCGCTGGGCGCGACCCACGCCGGCGGTGACGATGAGGGTCTGGCCGAGCGGATGCGTATGCCACGCAGTGCGGGCGCCGGGTTCGAAAGTGACGCTGGCGACGGCGACGCGCGCCGGGGCTTCGGCCTGGAATGACCGTTCGATTCGAACCGTGCCGGTGAACCAGTCGGCGGGTCCCGCGCTCGAGGGTTGTAAGCCGCTTCTTTTTATCTGCATCCTAAAGCGAGGCTTGGGCGCGGACGTGATCCTCCGCGGCGATGATCTGACTGGGCGGAGTCGGAAAAAGGGCACTGATCGCGAGGGTGACGACGCAGCCGACGAAGACGAACCAGGGCCACGAGATGGCGGGCCACCATTCCGGCATGAACCAGCCGAAGTTCCATTCTGCGTGGCGGAATTCTCCGTGGAAAAGCGCGCCGAAATCGAAAGCCGGCAGCTTGATTTTGCAGAGGATGAGGACGGAGATGATGCCGACGCTCATGGCGATGACGTTGACGCCGTCGCGACCGCGGCCGCGGGTGAGCATGCCAAGGAGGAAGACGGCGAGAAGCGCGCCGTAGGTATAGCCGAGGATGCCGATGGCGATCGGGATGATGGTGAGTTTCGCATCCTGCAGGACGGCGTTGGCGGCCATGGCCGCGACGATGATCATGAGAACGCCGAAGACGGCGGTAGCGATGCGGGCGGCGCGAATCGCCTGCCGGTCGGTCGCGTTGCGGTTGAAGTAGGGCAGATAGAAATCCTTCGTGAAGCTGGTCGCGAGCGCGTTCAGCGCGGCCGAGGTCGAGCCCATCATGGTCGCGAAAACACCTGCGATGATCAGGCCGCGAAACCCGACCGGCATCTGGTGCACGATGTAGTAGCCAAATATCTCGTTATCGGCCGCCGGCATACCCGGGTCGGGCACGACCGCATAGTAAACCGAAAGCAGGATCCCGACGGTGAGGAACGCACCCGCGATGGGGATATCCATCAGGCCGCTGAGAATGAGCGAGAGCTGTGATTTGCGATAGTCGGGCGCGGTCAACATCCGTTGCACCATGTCTTGGTCGGTCCCATGGGTCGCCATGGTCAGCATGGTCGAGCCGATGAACGCGGCAAAGAGCGTGTAGGGCTCCTCCATCATCGCTTTCAAAGCCGGGCCGAAGGCCAGGCTCGGATCCCAACCGGTCTGGAAAACCTTTACGTTGCCAAGCCCGCCAAGATTCTGTTTCACCGTCTCGAAGCCGCCCGGGATGCTGCGAAGCAAGAGAAAAATCGCGAAGATGACGGAGCTGAACATCAGGATAGCCTGGATCAGGTCTGTCCAGACGACTGCCTTGATGCCACCGACCGCGGTGTAAACGGTGGTAATGACAGTGACGAAAATGATGCCCCAGATGTAGGTATTGAGAGTGATCGGCAGCGCCGGAAACAAATAACGCCAGATTACGACCATGATCGCGCCGCCCAGGTAAAGACGGACGCCGATGCCAAGCACGCGGGTGAAAAGGAATATCCCGCTCGCCATGTTTTTCGTCATGGTGCCGAAGCGCACGGTGAGGAATTCGTAAACGCTCTGCACCCGGTAGTCGTAGTAGGGCTTGATGAAAGTGAAGGCGATAATGACGCGGGCGAGGATGGTACCGATGACGAGCTGGCCGTAAAAATAACCACGCGTTTTGAAGCCCTCCGCCGGCGTTCCGAGAAAAGTTGCGGCGCTGGTTTCGGCCGCGACGATGGAGGCGAGGACGGCCCACCACGGAATGGAACGCGAGCCGAGGGAAAAATCCTGGAGGTTCTTGTTCCGCCGGCCAGCCCAAAGACCGAGCGCGACGATCCCGAAGAAGTAGGCGAGGAGAACGATCGTATCGATGACGAGGCGCGTATCCACGGAATGTTTGCTGCCAGAATTTGTGCCTCGCGCAAATGCTATTGTTCCGGCGATGGAAATTGCGGCCCCCGATTTTGACCTCGCGCTGACCCTCGATTCGGGCCAGACGTTTCATTGGGAGCCATCGGGCGCGGGGTTTATCGGGGCGATCGGGGAACGGTCGGTTTACGTGGGGCAGCGCGGGGCGCGGCTCCAGGTGAGCGACGGTTGCGGCGAAATCTGCGCGCGCTATTTCGCGCTCGATCATCCGTTGGAGGAGATCTGCGCCTCGCTACCGGACGACCCGCCAATGCGGGAGGCGGGCGAATTCTGCCGCGGGTTGCGCATCATGCGGCAGCCGCGCTGGGAATGTCTCGCCACCTTCATCACCTCTTCCATGAAACAGGTCGCGCACATTCGCCAGATCTCGCACACGCTGCGGCGGCGGTTTGGCGAGGCGCGGTCGGTCGAGAATTTCGCAGTCCACACCTACCCGAAGGCGGAACGGCTGGCGGCCCTTGAGGAGAGCGACCTCCGCGGTTGTGCCCTCGGCTACCGGGCAAAGAATCTCCTCGCCACCGCGCGGCTCGTGGCCAGTGGTGAAGTGAACCTCGACGCCCTCGCTGAAATGCCCGACGACGAATTGCGCGTCGCGCTCTGCGCGTTGCCGGGCGTGGGAGCGAAGGTGGCCAATTGCGTCATGCTCTTCGCCTACGAACGGCTGCGCGCTTTCCCGATTGACGTGTGGATCGAGCGGGCGTTGATGCAGAAATATTTTCCGCGGCGACGGAAGCTGAAGGCGGGGAAGTTACGCGACTTCGCGGCCAAGCATTTCGGTGAGCACGGCGGCTACGCGCAGCAATACCTTTTCCACCACGCGCGCAAGACGACGCCGCGGCGGTTGTCACCCCGCACGAGGTGAGATAATTTCCCGCCTGAAGAAACCCGCGCTCCACCCCGTCTCGCGCTTTCGTTAGCCGGCGTAACTTCCAAGGGCGGGATTGCCAATGACGGAACCAAATCGAGATCGGCGCAAAGTGTGGTGGGCGGTACTTGCCTCCGTCGCGCTCCACTTGCTCATCGGGCTCTCGCTGGCGGCTTTTGGCGGCAGCCGGGATGAGCCGATTCTTGAGGAACCGCAGGTCCCGCAGCTCACCATCATGCAGTTGTCCGAGCCGACTCCGCCGCCGCTCGTGCCGAAGAATGCTCCAATGGTGACGGTCGACCCGGCCCGGAAATCCCCCGTGAAGCCGAAGGAGCAGACATTCGAGGCGAACGAAGACTCGGTCGCCGCTGCGGAACAGGCGGCAACGACCGACAATCAGCTCCCCGGTCAGGACGGAAAAGACCGGCCGTTCATGAATCTGGAGGAACATGCCAATTCGTTCGCGAGCGCGGGCTCGACGCCGCAACCGAAGCCTTCCCCGACCGCGCCGCCGGAGAAACAGCCCACGCCGAGAGAGACCGCGACGCCCGCCGCGCCGACACCGGCACCGGATCAACTGGCTCTGCTAACGCAAACCCCAACGCCCGTTCCCTCCCCGCCCGAAACCGAAGAGACGGCCGACATTCCGACCCCGACCGAAACTCCGACTCCGACACCCGAGCCGATCGAAACGCCGCCCGCCAAAGCCTCCAGCTACCAGGACCTGCAGCAGAAAACGATTATCCGGGGCGGGATCACCAATCGCGGCCGCTCCGCTGTGAACGCGGTCGGCACTCCACAGGGGCGTTACAAAAAACTGCTCGAGGATGCAATTGGCTCACGCTGGTACCATTACACCGCGTCCAAGATCGACCTCATCAGCATCGGAACCACCTCGGTCACTTTCGAGATCCTGGCCGACGGCAGCGTGCGCAACCTGCGCATGACCGAAAACACGGCCAACGAGGCTTCCGCCAGCATCGCCTTGCGCTCGATTCAGGAGACGAAATTCCCGCCTATTCCCGAGGACCTCCTCGCCACCTTGCCGGAAGGGCGCTTTACAATGGAAGAATCCTTCACGATTTTCGCCAACCGATGACCGTACCCTTGCTCGCCGAAGCCACCAACCCGCTGCAATCCGTCTTCGAATTCCTGAGCCGGGGCGGTCTCTTCATGTGGCCGCTCCTCATTTGTTCGATCGTGGCACTGACCGTGATCATCCTGCGCACCCTCGCCTTGCGGCGCAAAAATGTGCTCCCGCTGGTGATCGAAAGCGAGATCGAGCGGCTCTCGCCCGGGGGAAATCCCGATCGGCTGACGCGGATCGTGCGAGAGGATCATTCCTCGCTGGCCCGGATTACGAAGGTCGCCTTGCAACATCTTCGCTCCCCGCGCTCGGAGAACGTGGAAGCGGTCGAAACCCGCGCCCGACACGAGATGGTCATCCTGGAAAAGGGGCTGATCGTGCTCGAGATCATCACCGGCATCGCGCCATTGTTAGGCTTGATCGGTGCCGTCTCCGGCCTGGTCCATGTTTTTTCTCATCTCGGCCTGGGAACCGGCGCCGCCGACACCAAGGCGATCGCGCTCGGCATCTCGGAGGCGCTGAACGCCACCGTCTTCGGACTCTCGATCGCGGTCCCGACCCTGATTGCGTTCAGCTATTTCTCGAAAAAGGTCGAGGTGATGTCGGTGGAAATGGAAACGCTGGTCGTGGAATTGATCAGCAAATGCTACTACGGCCGCATCTCGGAGGGGATGCCGCATCGGGTCACCCCGTCGACGCCGACGCCCGCCATGACGCACGCGCCGACGCCGTTGACTTAACGACGGTTGTCGAGATGAAGTTTGCCATCCGGAAACGACGCGCGCCCTCGATCATCATCGTGTCGCTGGTCGACATCCTGGTCATCCTGCTCATCTTTTTCGTGGTCTCGACGACTTTCAAAAAAGATCAGCCCGAAGTGCAGATCAATCTGCCCGAGTCGAAAACCTCGAGTGCGAAACCGGCCGAGATGGAGCACGCCATCGTGAGCGTGGACGCCGAAGATGCGCTCCAGCTCGATGGCAAGACGATCGCGGTCGAGGATCTGCAAACGGCGATCGAGAATCTCCCCCCGGCTCGCAAAAGCACGCTCGTCTTGAAAGCCGATGAAAAGGCTTCCTTCGGCATCATCATCAAAGTGATGGACGCCTTGAAGCTCGCCGGGGTGAAAAATCTGCCGGCGTTTACTCAAGGTGCTGGGAAGTGAACTTGCCGATCGTCCGTTATGGTGACCCGGTCCTGCGCGCCAAAGGCAAACGGATCGAAGCGATCGACGACCACGTGCGCGAGCTAGCCGCGAACATGATCGAGACGATGCACGAAGCCAATGGCGTGGGCCTGGCTGCACAACAGATCGGCGAAGCCTTGCAGCTCACCGTCATCGACGTCTCCGGGGCGGAGGATCAGGAGAGCACACTGCACCTGAACGGCACGGAAGTGGACGCGAAAGCCTCGATGCCGCTTGTCCTGCTCAATCCGACGGTGATGCTGGGCGAAGAGATCGAAGTTGGTTTGGAAGGTTGCCTCAGCTTCCCGGAAATCACCGGTGATATCCGCCGCTCGGCCTCCGTCGCGGTGGCGGCGCAATCGCTCGACGGCCAGCCCTTGCAAATCGAGGCGAGCGGGTTGCTGGCGCGCGCTTTGCAACATGAGGTGGATCATCTCAACGGCATTCTGTTCATCGACCGCATGAGCGCCGCAACCAAGGTGGCGCTGCGCAGCCGCTTGAAGCGGATGCAAAAAGAAAACGCTCCGCGCTAGCGTGAACCATCGCTAACCCGGCTTTCCGGGTAGCGCACGCGTCCCGCGTGCCTGGCGAATGCGTCCCGCGTTCGCGAACTTTCCTGCTGCCTGCTGTCCGTAAAGTTCGTCACGGCGGGAC
>JALYOR010000220.1 GCA_030856765.1 Verrucomicrobiota bacterium
CCCCGAAGCCGACTCCGACCCCAGAACCAAGCGCCACGCCGACCCCAACGCCCACTGCGACGCCCACGCCGACTCCGACGCCGCCTTCGCAATGGCTGCCGGCGGTCGCCTCCCGCAAGCAGGTCAACGTGGGCAAGAGCACCACGGTGGGGACGTTTTTGGTCGACGGCACGGTCGCGAAGAGCTACGTCCTGCGAGCGCTGGGGCCGTCGCTCTCCGACATCGGAGTCAAGGGCGCAATCAGCGATCCGATTCTCGAGATCTACAACACCGCCGGCACCTTGGTGGCGCAGAATGATAATTGGAACGGACCGTTGGCCAACGATGTGGTCCTCGCCGGGCTGACACCGAAACATGCCGCCGAGTCTCTCATCGATGTGACGCTGGCTCCGGGACGATATTCGGTGGTGGTGCGGGGTGCGCCCAATGCCTCCGGGCTCGTGGCCGTCGAGCGTTACGACCGCTGAGCGAGAGCGTGAATTATGCAGGCCAAAAGGCGCGGGAGCGAAAGCCCCCGCGCCTTTTCGGCTCGTTAGGCGGCCCGGCCACCTTCGAGAAGGCCGGGATTCCATCGCCCCGCGAAGAATTGCGAGCCGCAGTCTGGAACGCTAGCTTCCGCTCGCTCCGCTCTTTGAAAGCCCGGCCTCGCCAAAGCCTGCGTTACGGCTACTTTCACCTTCCCGATGTCCATCCGCATTCTCGTTACCGGCGGCACTTTCGATAAGGAATACAACGAACACACCGGGGAGCTCTTTTTTAAGGACTCTCACCTCCCGGAGATGCTGAAGCGCGGGCGCTGCCGTGTGCCGGTCACGATTCGCACCGTGATGATGGTCGACAGCCTCCAGATGTCCGACACCGATCGCGCGTTGGTCGTGCAAAACTGCCGGCAAGCAGAGGAGGAGCGCATCGTCGTGACCCACGGCACCGACACCATGACCGACACCGCCGGGGCGATCGCTGCGGCCGACCTCGGCAAGACGGTGGTGCTGACCGGCGCGATGATCCCATGGGCGTTTGGCAGCTCGGATGGGCTCTTCAATCTCGGAAGCGCCCTCTCGTTTGTGCAGACGCTGCCGGCCGGGGTTTACATCGCGATGAACGGCGAATGCTTTCCATGGAATCGCTGCCGGAAGAATCGCGAGCGGGGCGAGTTCGAGGAAATTCCCGCCGACTAACGGCCCTCACGCGATGACTACAAGAACCGGCGCGCTTTCTCCTTCATCTTTGGGGCGATCGCGCCGATCGACATCGTCGACACGGCGCTAAAAGACTCGCAACAATTCCACAATCAAGGGCCGCTTTACCTGGCGCGGGCCAGCCGCTTCGATGCTATTCGTTAGTCTCGACGCGGCTTCCAGATCGTGGTCGCTTTTCCATCCTGGTGGATGGTGGCGGTGATTTCATACCACCGGGCGAGATCGTGGATGGAGTCGAAGGTGAGGTTATCGACTTTGGTCGGCATCATCTTCCGGTAATACTCGTGCCGGGTGAGAACGAGCACGTTGGGCTTCGGCCAACGCTCCGGCTCGGTGTAAACGTGACCCAGGATCGCGCCCTCCAATTCGGCATCGTTCTCGCGCCCCGGAACTCTGCCTAACGAAAGATCGACACGGCCGAAGGTGTCACCGGAGAGCTGGTAAACCGCGGTCTGTTTGCGCAGTGGGGCGGGGCGCGGGGTGCTGAAAAGATTGCCTTGCTCCACGGAAAAGTCGCTCGACAGGCAGGCCACGCGCTTCGAATCCGGCGACCAAAGCGCCTCGCCTTCGCGCTCCGCGCCGGTGCCGATGTCGTCCGGCGTGAGGTCGCAGAGCACCCGGCCACTTTTCTTCTCGATTAATTCCGCGCGTTCGACCTTCGATCCACTCACCTCCAGCTTAGCGCTGAAGACTTTGCGGATCGCATAGAGGTCGTTAGGCGAATCCCAGGCGACGATCTCGCGCGCGAAGAGCAGGCTGGTCGTGAGGGGAAAATGTCGGCTCAGGTAGCGGCTTTCGCCGCCTATTAAATTCCGCACCATCATGCGGTAAGGCAACGGCTGGGCGGCGAGAAAGGAGACGAACTTTTCGTCGCCGAGTAAATGATAGACGATGGTGGGCATGCCTTCGATGCTTTCGGCGGCGGCGCCATCCGCATCCTTCGCGATCTCGAAAAACTTCTTCAGTGCTTTGACATCACCCCGTGCCGCCCGCCGCGTATCGCGGGCGTAGTGGAAACCGCGCCGCCCCGCGAATTCGTCGATCTCCGAGGGGCCGGCCGGGTCTTTCTCGGTGGAGGGCAAATCCTTTTCCGTGAACTGCAGCCGGGCCCGCGGCTCCTTGCCCTCCGCCTCGGGCTCAGCCTGCGCCCAAGTCGCGAGCGCGAGGACCCCAGCGAAGACGGTGAAACAGGCTGCTTTCATCGGAGCGGTGGTCGTCGTGGAAGTCGTTAGGCGGGCACCTGAAACGAAATAGTTTCGTTCGCGGCGCGATGATTTGACCAGAAGCGTTCCCCGTCGAAAGCGAGGGAGCGCGAAGCGAAAGGGATCGTGGCCAGGTCCTCCACCTCGGGATTCTCGGTGCGCGGATCGAGCCGCGCGATGCGCCACTCTTCGGACTTGCCCGGCACATCCTTGTTCTCCCGGCCGCGCAGAACGTAGATCATTCCGTCGACAAAAGTGTGGCCGCAGATTTCCGCGCCGGTCGCGATTGTTCCCAAGATGTTTCCTTCGGCATCGTACTTGAGAATATGCCCCTTGTACCACTGGCTCAGGTAGAGATTCTCTCCATCGAAACTGAGATAGGAGCCCTCGAAATCCGGGCAGGCAAACAATTTCCTGAATCCATCGCCGGGCGCATAACGATAGACGTAGCGATCGTCGTTAGGCCCTTCGCCGATGGTGAAACGCCAGCCGTCGTTCGTCGCGACTGCGGCCCAGATCACGCCGGGCGGTTTCACTTCCTCGATCGCCTTCCAGGCGTCGACGTCGACCCGGTAAAGCGTGCCAAGATCACGCGAGCTCAGCCAAAGCTGCTTCCCATCCCAGGCCAGCGCCTGCGGCGTGACGGTTGGCGAGGGATGACTTTTCACTTCAGAGATTTCGTCCATGCCCAAATCTAGCACGCCTCCGGTGAAGGCAACTTGATCCCGGGCTATGGTGCGGCGAAATCATGCCCTCTTTCGTCAATCTCGCCGCCTACAAATTCGCTTCGTTAGGCGAACTGGCACCTCTGCAGGCGGAATTGCGTGCCTGGTGCACCGCCGCCGGGATGCGCGGGACCATTCTGCTCAGCCCGGAAGGAATCAACCTCTTCGTCTCCGCCGAGCGCGCCGCGGTGGATCGTCTCCTCGTTAGGCTGAAAGCCATCCCGGCGCTCGCCGACCTGAGCGCGAAGGTTAGTGAGAGCGAGCATCAGCCGTTCAATCGCATGCTGGTCAAAATCAAGAAGGAGATTATCGCATTCGGCGTCGATGGGATCGATCCGGCTCGCCAACCGGCGCCGCGCGTGACACCGTGCCAGCTCAAGCAATGGCTGGACGAAGGTCGCGCCATCACCCTGCTCGACATCCGCAACACCTACGAGACGAAGCTCGGCACCTTCCGCGGCGCCCGCACCCTGCCCATCGACCATTTCCGCGAATTTCCGGATGCCGTGGCGACGTTGCCTAACGACATCAAGAACGAGCCGATGGTGACCTTTTGCACTGGAGGGATTCGTTGTGAGAAAGCCGCGCCGCTGCTCGCGCAGGCCGGCTTCAGCAACGTCTTTCAACTCGATGGCGGCATCCTGCGTTACTTCGAGGAATGCGGCGACCCGTATTTCGAAGGCGATTGCTTCGTCTTCGACAAACGGGTCGCGCTCGATGCCGCTCTCCGCGAAACCGCTGCCGCCCAATGTTTCGTCTGCCAGACTCCCCTCACCCTCGCGGAACAGGAAGACGCGCGTTACGAAGAGTCCGTCTCCTGCCCGCATTGCTACGCACGGTAATCGACGACCCGCCCGAATTTGCGTGACGCAAATCGGCAACTCGAGCGTCGCTACGCCCGGGGAGACAAGCACGCCTGCGCCACCCAACCTACGCCGGCATCAAGTCCGCAATACGATCGGGTTCTTCGCCGAGCCATTCCGGATTTTACGAGGTCGAATCGAAATCGATCGTGTCTTAAAGAGCTCGTACTCACCGTGGGCCGCCGCCTCACTTGTCCTGGCAAGGAGCGCCGCCCGCTCCTTTTGGCTCATCGGCTTGAAGCTCCGCGCCGCTTCGCAGGCTTGGTCGAGGATCTTCATGCTATCGATGCCCGTGGCTGGTTCGGATCTGGCCTCCGATACCCATGCTGTCTTCCTCGCCTTGCGCTCCGCAACGGAAGCTTGATATCCTCTCCGCTCTTCCCCGAGCTTGAACCCCCATTGCACAAGAAAAATGGAAACGCCGCTGACCCCGCTCGAATTTGCCCGCCGCGCGCGCAAGGTTTATCCACATCGCACCGCGGTGATCGATGGCGAATCGCGCTGGACTTACGCGCAATTTCTCGAGCGTTGCGATCGCTGGTCGGCGGCCTTGCAGCAGCTGGGAATCGGCACCGGCGATCGCGTGGCCTATCTCTCCCCCAACACGCATGCGCAACTCGAGTCCTTTTACGCGGTACCCCAGATCGGGGCGATCCTGGTGCCGCTGAACTATCGCCTGACCGCGGACGATTTCGTTTACCTGATTAACCACAGCGGCGCGCGAATGGTATGCGCACATCACGATTATCTCGCAGCCATCGAGAGCGTCCGGGCGGGCCTGCCCCACGTCGAGCAATTCGTCGCCCTGTCGGGGGAAGGGGAAGGCTGGCTGGATTATGAAGCGACGCTCCAAGCCAGCCCGGCTGGGTTCGCCCGGCCAGAGATTAACGAGAGCGACCTGTTGACGATCAATTACACCAGCGGGACGACCTCGCGTCCCAAAGGCGTGATGATCACTCATCGCAACGCCTGGATGAATTCCATCGGCACGCTCGTTCATCAGCCCATGACCTGCGGCGATCGCTATCTCTGGACCCTGCCGATGTTTCACGCCAACGGCTGGACCTTCGTCTGGACCGTGACGGCCGCGGGCGCGACTCACATTTGTCTCCCCCAAGTCGAACCGCGAGAAGTCTTCCAGCTGATGGCGGACGAGCAGGTGACCATGCTCTGCGCGGCCCCGACGGTCCTGATCTCGCTGGCGAACGCGCCTAACGAATTCAGGAGTCTGGCACCGAAAGGGGTGCGCGTGGTCACCGCTGGAGCGCCCCCGGCCGCGTCGACCATCCAGCGACTCGAAGAAGATCTCGGCTGGATGATCACGCACGTTTATGGGCTGACCGAGACCGCTCCCTTCATCACCGTCTGTGAACCGCAGCCCGCGCACGGGAAGCTTTCGGCGAGCGAACGGGCTGCGATTAAAGCGCGTCAAGGAGTCGAGCTGATTACCTCCGGCGAGTTACGCGTCGTCGATGACGATGGCGACGACGTGCCGTGCGACGGCCTCACCCAGGGCGAAATTGTCGCGCGCGGCAATGTCGTCATGGCCGGCTACTACAACGATCCGGAAGCGACCGAGGAGGCGATGCGCGGCGGATGGTTTCACTCTGGCGATGCCGCGGTCGTCCATCCCGATGGGTATGTCGAGATTCGAGACCGCCTGAAAGACGTCATCATCAGCGGGGGCGAAAACATCTCCTCCGTCGAAGTCGAAGGCGTGCTCCTGCGACACGCGGCCGTGCAGGAAGCGGCCATTGTTGGGTTGCCGCATGAACGGTGGGGCGAGGCCCCCCACGCTTTTGTCGTCCTCAAGCTCGGCGCGCAGGCGGATGAGCGGGAGCTACGAGAGTTTGCGCGGGCGCACCTGGCCCATTTCAAAGCGCCGCACAGCGTCACCTTTATTAAGGAACTTCCCAAGACCGCGACCGGCAAGATCAAGAAATACGTTTTGCGCGCGGGGCAGCCGACGATCGCTCCCCAATAAGACATCGAGTCCGTTTCGGTAAAATGGATCGACGGAGCCGGCCATTTCCGCCAGACCTCGCCCCGTCGCAAACCGCTTATGAGAAAAACCTTAACGATCCTGGTTGGTGTTTTGTTGTTAGGGAGCGACATCACTTGCGCGGACTCTGATAATTTCGCCAACCAAAGCCCCGCCGAGCTCAAAGCAGGCATCGAAGGAAAGCATCCGGCCGCCTACTACATGCTCGCCGCGCAACTCTTCAAGAACACGGCCACCAAACAGGAAGCGGTGTTTTGGTTTTATGTCGGGCAGCTCCGCTACCGCTACTACCTGGCGGCAAATCCCGATCTGCCGCCGGATGGCGACCCGGCCCTCTTCGCCTCGTTTTCCGAGGTTATCGGCCGTCCGATTAACGAGTACGCCGGCGGGGTTCCAGACATCTGGATCGCAGAGATCAACCAAGCCCTCAAGTGGGACGCTGCGCACGACAATGGCTTCACTTCCAAGAGCAAGTCACCGGATAACTACCGCCAGATTCGCGCCGGGCTCGGCTCGATGCGCGATCAGCTCGCGGGCATGAAAGACAAGCTCCCGGAGATGAGACAAAAGAACGGCCTCAAGGATCCCGTTCGTTAGGTTACTTCTGAGTCACTTTCCCGAGTCGTCTACCCCGGAACTAACCCCCCGGGGTGGGTCTTCTTGAAACCGTCTCCGTAACCATGTTCGAAGGCGGTTTTCCAAGTCAGGGGTCTTCTTTTTTCGGCTCCTTCTTCAAGAATTCTTCAGCCATCTCGTTTATCTCGACCGGGAACGGCATCCGGATGTTCGGGGAACTTGCTCGCCTTCTCTCTCGCCCATCCAGCAGGCGGCCCGCACCGGGCGTCCGATACATCCCGCGATGGCATCGTCATCAGCGTCGTTGAAATATCCCCTCGTCCGCAGTTAGGTATTCCACCTGAAACGACTCCTTCTCATCCTCGTCCTCGCCGCCTTGACCAGCGCAGGCGTCATCTACCTCGATTGGTATTGGAAACGTCCGCTCTCGCCGAGCGGCGGACGGTATTTCTTCCACCGCGTCGAGCTGCCTGTGCCGTCGTTGCGCCAAGGCGATGATCGTTGGCGCAGCGACGCCCTCGGCGGCGCGCCCGAGAACGGCACCCTCGGCAGTGCCGGGTGTGCGGTCGCCTCCGCCGCGATGATTTTCCAGTCCTACGGCATCGACGTCGACCCGCAGAGCCTTAACTGGTATCTGACCGCCACGGGTGGCTACACGCAGCAAGGCTGGCTGTATTGGGACCGAGCCACCTGGTGGGCGCCTGACCGCGTCCGGCACATCTACGAAGACCTGCCTTCCCACCACCTCATCGATTCCAACCTCGCTCGCGGCAATCCAGTGATCGTGCGGGTGCGATTCCCGAGCGGGATCACTCATTTCGTTGTCATCGCCGGCAAAGACGGCTTCGACTATCTCATTCGCGACCCCGGCGCCGGCGCGACCAAGGGATATTATCCTTTGCGCGAGTTAGGGAGTGATATTGAGGCGCTGCGCTATTACGAACCTTTGACGCCCGCCCGACCGTTGACGTCGAACGCTGGCATGACGCTTCAAAGTCGAGCTGTTTAATCGACCCGCAGATCGCCGGATCACGCCCTTTAGTGCCAGGCGAAATTGCTGTGAGAGAGCACCCAGAGCAGAACCAAAGCGGCGATCAGCGGAAGTATGTTCGCCGCCACGCTGATGACACTCAGGGTAAGCGAGCGGCCTTTAAGAAAGAATGAGGAGATCCCTAGCGCCGCGCCGAGGCCCCATGAACCGAGCGCGATCGGACCGTCGATCGACAGATCGCGAAAGGGCCGGAGCACTTCGCAAAAAATGAGCGCGCCTAACGCGCAAAGGAGCAGAGCAGCGATGCCGAGCAAGTTCGGGATGGTTTTGATCGCCAAGACAGTAGCCGATCATTCTCCCCGTGCATCCCGCCTCTTTTGAGGTTTGGTCACCGAAATGAAATCGCTCACCGAACATCTCTGGTTTGAAGTCCCGGGGCGTCGCGGGTTTATCAACATCACGCCGAGGATCGAGGAGCTCGTGAGCCAGAGTGGCGTGGCCGACGGCCTGTGCCTGGTCAACGCCATGCACATCACCGCCTCGGTCTTCATTAACGACGACGAGTCCGGCCTCCACCACGACTACGAAGTCTGGCTCGAGAAACTGGCCCCGCACGCGCCGACCTCCGCCTACCGCCACAATCGTACCGGCGAGGACAACGCCGACGCCCACCTCAAGCGGCAGATCATGGGCCGCGAAGTCGTCGTCGCCATCACCAAAAACAAACTCGACCTCGGCCCATGGGAACAAATTTTCTACGGCGAATTCGACGGCCGCCGCCGCAAGCGCGTGCTCGTGAAGATCATCGGCGAGTAAACATCCTTACTCCGAGGTATCGAACTGAGCTGTGCCCCGTATGGGCTGGAATAAAATTATAGACAGCTAACCGTAGGTATCTGCTACGATTTCATTATGCAATCCCCGGTCGTCGTCGCGGTCGCGCTGTTCGCGGTACCAATCGCGTCACTCGCGCGGATTGGCGACACCTCCGCCCAAATGAGTAAGCGATGCGGCGAGCCGATTGCCGAATCTTTTGATCAGGAGGGTTATGGAATTTGCACTTATCGGTCGCCCCAGTTCAAAGAAATCCGAGTCGTATATGCAGGCGGCAAAAGCGCGCTGGAAGTGTACACACCGACCGACGAAATCGCGAAGAACGGCGAGACGAAGGACGCGGCCTTTCGGGCCCTGCGACAGGAGAGCGGCGATGAGTATTCCGATATCACCAGCAAAGGAGACCTTCAGATTGGAACGGGGGAGTCCGGGCGGGAGCTAAAGTTCGTTCGCGGCGACGATGCGATCCGGAGCTACTCTGGACACGTCGAGATTAAGAGAAAGGACAACCAGGATTACGCGGTTCTGCGAGGCAGCGGTGCTGTTGTCGAGATCCGCCTTCATTCTTTGGGACCCGATGCCGCCGGATTTCGACGAGCAAGCGAAGGCATCGTCACGGTCTTAGATCATGTTCCCGATGATCTCTGGACACCTTCGGCTTGGGTGGGAAAACGCGAGCACCTCGACGAGGAAGACATGTTGGAAGACGCGCACAATCGTTTTCAAACCCTGCTCAAGGTGGAAAGCGGCAAGAAAGTCATTTACGATCGGTCTTTTTGCTCCGTGCACCAAGTCTCGATGGAGCTGCGGACGGTTGAAGTCGCTTTCGGTATGTTGGTTTTTGCGCCGACAGAACGATATTGTCAGGACCACTTCCCCCACTATCGCGACTTCGCCATTGGCGGCTGTGTCATGGACATGAACGACGAAGGGAAGAAGACGCAAAT
>JALYOR010000263.1 GCA_030856765.1 Verrucomicrobiota bacterium
GAGTACGATGTGTGCATTGACTCTTCGCTCGAGGACGGTCATCTGACCTATGGCGAGCTGCTCTTGGAAGGTGAGGGAGCTGAGGAGGTGCTTATTTCATCCCACGTCTGTCACCCTTCCCTTGCTAACGATAATCTTTCCGGAATCTCCCTCGCGGTCGAGTTGGCCCGGCATTTGCAGAAACCGTCTCATCGCTATTCCTATCGCTTCCTCTTTATTCCCGGAACGATCGGCGCGATTACCTGGCTGGCGCAAAATGGAGAGATCATTCCGCAGATTCGACATGGCTTGGTCGTGACGTGCGTGGGGGACTCCGCTCATCTGACCTACAAGCGAAGCCGACGCGGAGATACGGAGATCGACCGTGCTTTTGCTCATATTCTCGGGCACTCCGGCAAGCCTTGTGAGATCATCGACTTTTCGCCCTACGGCTATGATGAGCGGCAGTATGGCTCGCCGGGTTTCAATCTGCCGGTCGGCTGCCTGATGCGCTCGCGCCACGGTGAGTTTCCAGAATATCACACTTCGGCTGATAACCTTGAATTCGTGCGCCCTGCGGCGTTGGCCAACTCCTTGACCAATTGTCTTGCGGTCGTCGATCTCCTGGAGCACAACCGTGTCTACCTTAATCAGAGTCCCAAAGGAGAACCGCAACTGGGGCGTCGCGGTCTCTACTCGGGTCGCGGCGGTAAGGAGGAAAGTAAGTCGCGCAACCTGGCTTTGCTTTGGGTTCTGAATCAATCCGACGGCCAGCACTCGCTCTTGGATATCGCTGAGCGGGCGAACCTTCCTTTTGCTGTCATCAAGGAAGCGGCGTCATCACTGTTAGCCACTGATCTCTTAGCGCCTCAATGAAAGTGGATTGCGCAGTCGTAGGAGGTGGCATCGTCGGTCTTGGCGTAGCCATGGCGTTGCTAAAGAGGCAACCCGGGTTGCAAGTCGTCGTGCTGGAGAAGGAGGCTCAATTGGCCTTCCATCAATCCGGTCGCAACAGCGGCGTGATCCACTCTGGAGTTTACTACCAACCCGGCAGCCTCAAGGCAAGGTTCGCGCGGGCTGGGAATCATTCCATGATTCGATTCTGCCAGGAGCACGGAATTCAGCACGAAGTATGCGGCAAAGTAATTGTAGCGACCGAACAGGATGAGCTGCCACTCTTGGACCGACTTCATCGCCGCGGACTGGAGAATGGGATCGAAGTTGTCCCTCTTTCGCAGGAAGAACTGAAGGAGGTCGAACCTCACGTCCGCTCGCTGCGAGGAATCAGGGTCCCTTCCACGGGTATCGTGAACTACCGCGAAGTTTGCGCGGCCTATGCCCGCGAAATCGAGAGCGAAGGAGGTGTCGTCCGGACCAGTGCCGAAGTCCTGGGATTCCGTCGCCGTGGCAGGACACACCTTTTGGAAACCGCGATCGGCGAGATTGAGGCGAAATTCCTGGTGAACTGCGGTGGACTTCAGAGCGATCGCATCGCACGGCGGGCTGGTCTGGATCCTGGGGCAAGGATCATTCCCTTTCGGGGCGAATACTACGAGCTGATTCCCGAAAAGAGCCATCTCGTCAGAGGCTTGATCTATCCGGTGCCTGATCCGGCTTTTCCTTTTTTGGGTGTGCATTTTACCAGGATGATTGATGGATCGGTGCACGCAGGTCCAAACGCAGTCCTCGCCTTCCGGAGAGAAGGATATCGTAAGACCGACTTCGGTATCGGAGGTCTGCTCGATATCGTCACTTATCCGGGATTTTGGCAGCTGGCCCGTAAACACTACAAGGAAGGACTAAGGGAAGTGCATCGTTCACTCAGTAAGAATGCTTTTGTGAAATCTCTGCAAAGGTTGATTCCGGAAATCTCGGCCGATGATCTGGCACCTGCGGCCGCAGGTGTTCGGGCCCAGGCCCTGCGACCTGATGGAGGATTGGTGGATGATTTTCTGATTGCGCATGGACCGGACTCCATTCATGTGTGCAACGCTCCATCGCCGGCGGCGACGGCTTCGCTGGAGATTGGGAGGGCCGTGGCCGAGCAGATCCCTGAAATGCGTGGAGCGCTTGCGCGATGTTAATTCAACCTCCTCCTCAATATCGCTGCCGCTTTTGCGGCGAGCCGTTGCGCGAAACCTTTGTCGACCTTGGCTTGTCCCCTCTGTGCGAAAACTACATCGACGCCGGGCATCTGGGGGCGCCGGAATCGTTCTATCCGTTGCATAGTTTCGTTTGCGAAAGGTGTTTCCTCGTCCAATTGCCGGAGCATGTTGGAGCCGGTGAGATTTTTGAGGAGTACGCCTATTTCTCGTCCTACTCCGATAGCTGGTTGGCTCACGCCAAGAGTTACGTGGAAGCGATTTCCAGCCGGTTGAGTCTGGGCAGCCATTCGTCGGTAATGGAAATAGCCAGCAACGATGGCTATCTGTTGCAATACTTCAAAGCCAAAGGCATTCCGGTCCTCGGGATCGAGCCGGCTCGAAACGTGGCCCAGGTCGCGATCGAGAAGGGCATCCCGACGATTTCTTCGTTTTTTGGACGCAGGCTGGCGCTTGAACTGTCCAGTGGAGGCAAGCGGGCGGACCTCTTGCTGGGGAATAATGTCCTCGCGCATGTCCCGGACATCAACGATTTCGTGGCCGGGATGAAAGTGCTCTTGCAACCGCAAGGGGTCATTACCATGGAGTTCCCGCACCTGGTGCGACTGGTGGAGGAAAATCAATTCGACACCATCTATCACGAACATTTTTCCTATCTTTCTCTCACCACGGTGGCGGAAATCTTCCGCGCCCATGGGCTGAAGCTGTTTGACGTGGACGAGCTTCCTACTCACGGCGGCTCACTCCGCATTTATGCCTGTCATGTCGAGGACGAGAGCAAGCCGGTTTCGGAGAAGGTGACCGGCTTGAAGGGACGTGAGACTGACTGGGGTATCACCAGTCTGGAACCTTACCGGGCGTTTGGAAAGAAGGTCGAGGCGACCAAATGCGATATCTTGAAATTCCTGATCGAAACAAAAGCGTCCGGTAAATCGGTGGCCGGTTACGGTGCCCCCGGGAAGGGTAACACTCTCTTGAACTATTGCGGGATCCGGACCGATTTTCTCGATTACACTGTGGACCGCAACCCCTACAAGCACGGAAAGTTTACGCCCGGCACGCGCATTCCGATTTATCCGCCGGAGCGTATTCGAGAGACCAAGCCCGATTTTCTTTTCATCCTGCCTTGGAACCTAAAAGACGAAATCGTGGCGCAGAATAGTTACATTAGAGAATGGGGCGGCCGGTTTGTCGTTCCGATTCCGGAAGTGCAGGTCGCTTGAAGCCCGCCCAACGCCTGCACGGGGGGGGCGGCATGAATCCAGCTGAATTCACTTGTTTCGCTGACCGCACGACGGTAGGCATCTAGTGTTGAGCTCATGAAAGTCGTTCTCTTTTGCGGTGGCCAGGGGATGCGGTTGCGCGAGATGCCGCAACCGGTTCCCAAGCCGATGGCCGTCATCGGTTATCGGCCGCTTCTTTGGCATCTCATGAAGTATTATTCCCATTTCGGGCATAACGATTTTATCCTCTGTCTCGGTTACGGAGCCGATGTGATCAAAGAGGCCTTTCTTAACTACAACGAATGCGTCTCCAACGATTTCGTTCTTTCCAGTGGCGGGAAGAAGATCGAACTCCTGAGAAAAGACATCGAAGAGTGGCGCATCACCTTTGTGGATACGGGACAGAATGCCAGCGTGGGCCAGCGCCTGGTTCGGGTGCAGAAATTTATCGCCGACGACGAGGTGTTCCTGGCCAACTATGCCGATGGCCTGACCGATCTCCCGTTGCCGGTGCTGATCGATTATTTCAAGGCCAGCGGGAAGATCGCCTGCTTCGTGGGTGTGACTCCAACCGCGAGTTTTCATCAGGTCTCTCTGGGACCTGACGGTGTGGTCAAAGAGATTGCGCACATCGCCCGCTCCGGAAGCTTGATTAATGGCGGGTTCTTTGTCTTTCGACGGGAGATCTTTGATTATATCAAAGAAGGTGAAGATTTGGTCGAAGAGCCATTCCATCGTCTAATCGCCGACCAGCAATTGGTAGCCTATCCCTATGAAGGGTTCTGGGCTTGCATGGATACGTTTAAGGAAAAGCAACACCTGGAAGATCTCCATACGACGGGCCACGCTCCCTGGCAGGTGTGGGATGCGGGGGTCACAGTGCTGGATGGGAGATGAGCTGTGCTGAAGCTTGAGCTGAAGGGGGCGCAAAAGCTTCTTTTTGTCGGCGCGCATGCCGACGATATCGAGATCGGCTGTGGCGGGACGATCCTGTCGCTGACCAAGGCTTATCCCGATTTGGATGTCCTATGGGTGGTCTTTAGCGCCGAAGGAAAGCGAAAGACAGAAGCGCAACTCAGCGCAAAACAGTTCCTCAAAGATCTGACCCGGACAAAAGTGGTCGTAAAGCAATTCCGAACGAGTTATTTTCCGATCCAGGCGGAGCGGATTAAGACTTACTTTGAGACACTCAAAGCTTTCTCTCCCGACATCGTTTTCACCCACCACCGGGAAGATCGGCATCAGGATCACCGCGTGCTCTCAGACCTGGCCTGGAACACGTTTCGCGATCATCTGATTCTCGAATACGAGATTCCAAAGTATGATGGCGATCTAGGAAAGCCGAATTTATTCGTTCCGGTGAGAGGCACGGTTGCCCTGCGCAAAGCAAAGCTCCTGGCTGAGTCGTTTCCGACGCAGGCGGATAAGCATTGGTTTTCGCAAGAAACGTTCTTCGCGCTGATGCGGTTGCGCGGGGTGGAATGCGCGGCGGAATATGCCGAGGCGTTCTATTGCCGTAAGCTAGTCTGCGGATAGGCGCAACGCGGCCTCGTTGACGTCCGGCAAAGGCACGAAATCCGTTTTGAGAGCGTGAAGTGCATTCAAAGTTTGCCAAGGAAGATCGGTGCCATTTGCCGGCTGGCGGTGTTAGGTGCCGTATGGCTTGGCCTCAATTCGATGGGGGGCGCCGAACCTGAGTCGCCTTCGGTTTCATCGCAGCTCATGATCGAGCCCAGCTCCAGCAGCCTGGCTGGAGGGACTGCCAAGCTGGAGGTGGGAACGCTCAGCCGCAGCGGGGCGACTTACGTCGGCGATTACGAGATCAAGGTGATGCCCTATTTTTTCAAGAACGAGGAAGGTCGTCTCTCGATGGATGTCTCGGAGCCAGTCCTGCAAGAGATGATGAGTGGCAAAGGGGTCAACTTCACGGGATTAGCGAGAAAAAATGGCAGCGAGATCACGCATAAGATCACTGCGAAAGTCACGCCCAGCGGCGATGATCACGGCACGCTCACCTTCGCCGTCGCCACGGACAGTGGCTCGTTGGTTTTTAACACCACCTACCGTTTCGTTCGGCCGGAGGCGGAAAAAGGTCGCATGTGATTGTCGGCAAATCGCCGATACTTCTCGGACTATGCCATTTCGCTCGCTCGGTCTCGACGACCGCATTCTTAAAGCCATCCGGGAAGCTGGTTACACGGAACCCACGCCGATTCAGTCAGCCGCCATGCCTGAGGTGTTGGCGGGCCGCGATGTCATCGGCATCGCGCAAACCGGGACCGGCAAGACCGCTGCTTTTGTCCTGCCCATCCTGACCAAGCTGGCGGGGGCTGCTAACGACGGAAAACGTGCCGGGATGAAGGCCCTCATCGTGGCTCCGACGCGTGAGTTGGTCGTGCAGATCGAGGAGAATGTCCGGGCCTACGCGAAGCATTTGCCGTTGCGGATGGCAACGGTCTTTGGCGGTGTTAGTGAACGTCCGCAGATCCAGGCGCTTCGTTCCGGTGTGGAACTGGTCGTCGCCACGCCTGGCCGCCTGATTGATCTGATGGAGCAGCGCTATACAAATTTTTCCGGGGTCCAATTCCTCGTCCTCGATGAGGCCGACCGCATGCTGGACATGGGTTTTCTTCCCCAGATCAGGCAGATCGTTAGGGCGCTTCCTACTCGACGACAGACGCTGATGTTCTCAGCCTCGCTCTCGCGCGAAATCGAGGCGCTGACCCATGAATTCCAGAACTCGCCCAAGGTGATCGAGATCGGCCGGCGCGCGAACCCGGCGGAGACGGTCACGCAATTGGTTTACGAAGTGCGTTCACATCTCAAGCCGGCCCTCCTGCAACATCTCCTCGCCGACCCGGAGTTCGATACCGTACTGGTTTTCACGCGCACCAAGCATGGAGCTGACCGGGTCGCGCGTCGGCTCGAGAGCAGCGGGATCAAAGCCGGAACCATCCACTCCAATCGCTCGCAAAATCAGCGACTTCGTGCTTTGAAGGATTTCAAGTCCGGCGCGGTACGCGTGTTGGTGGCGACCGACGTGGCCGCCCGCGGCATCGACGTGGACGGTATCTCGCATGTCGTGAATTACGATTTCCCGATGCACTCCGAGGATTATGTTCATCGCATCGGCCGGACGGGCCGGGCGCATGCGGTGGGCGACGCGATCAGCTTCATTACCCCGGAAGATCATGGACCGCTCCGCTCGCTCGAACGTTTTATCGGCCGCGGGATCGTGCGCAAACGCGCCGAAGGCTTCGATTACGACGCCGTCGCGCCACCGCGGGAAGACCGAGGGAGGCGTGAGCCGCGTTCTGCCGGCGACGGCCAGGGTCGGCCCGCCGGATCTAACGACCCTCGCCGGGGCCCCGCCCCGCGCCGCAATGGCTTCCGGGCTGGACCACGGCGCAGCGGCGGACGCCGTCGTTAGGCGATTCTGGGGCGGCGCGAATTTGAAGTGCTGGTTCATTGGCGGGACCCTTTCTGGTAATGCCGGGCAAGACCAAGCGAATCAAAGTTCAAGAAGGCGGGGCTGGAAAAGATGCTGCGCCGCTGACCCCAGCCCAGCATCTTGCTGCCCTCGATCCGAAGTTGGTTCCGCTGATTACGGAGGCGAGGCCTTACCAGATTGAGCTCGGTAAACTTGTACGGCCGTTTGACGCTTTGGCGGAGTCGATCGCTTACCAGCAACTGAGCGGCAAGGCCGCGGCGACCATTTTCGGCCGGGTGCGCGCCCTTTATCCGAAAAGAAAATGGCTCTCTCCCGAACGGGTGATCGCCACTCCGGACGAAACTTTTCGCACCGCCGGTCTCTCGCGGGCCAAGACCATCGCCTTCAAGGATCTCGCTGCCAGGACGCTGGATGGAACGGTCCCGACGCGCGCCGCGCTCGATCGGATGAGCGACGAAGAGATCATCACCCGCCTTACGATGGTGCGCGGAATCGGTCGCTGGACGGTAGAGATGCTCCTCCTCTTCGATCTCGGCCGGCTCGACGTTTGGCCGGTTGACGATTACGGAGTGCGGAAGGGCTACGCAAAGACCTTTCGCAAAAAGGAGCTGCCGAAGCCGAAGGAGTTGCTCGCGATCGGTGAGCGCTGGCGTCCTT
>JALYOR010000298.1 GCA_030856765.1 Verrucomicrobiota bacterium
GTCTTGCCCTCCTTCGGGTAGGCGATGCGGGTGTGGAGCATATTCATCAAGGTGAAACGGAAACGCTCGGCAATGACGTTCAACTGCCGCAGGGTGAGATTGCATTCATCGAGCTGATGATCTGCCAGGCGCTGGTCGATTAATTCCTTGACCAGTTGCTCGATCTTTTGCGGAGTCGGTTTCTCGAGCGAGCGCGAGGCGCTTTCTACCATGTCGGCCAGGCTGATGATGGCGTTCTCGCGGGTCTGCGGTCTTGGTCCGCTATAGCGGAAGCTTTCCTCGGAGACCTCCGGGATGTCGTCCTCGCGCATCTTCATGATCTTGCCGCCCTCGCGCGCGTCTTCGTATTGCTGGAGGGCGCGCTTGTAAAAATAGAAGACTAAGGACGTGCCGTGGTGCTGCTGGATGACGTCGATGATCTGCTGATTGAGCCCGTGCTTGAGGGCGAGATCAACCCCTTCTTTCACGTGCGCGATGATAATCAGCGCGCTCATGGTCGGGGCGAGATCGTCGTGCGGGTTGCGCTCGAAGTTCATGTTCTCGGTGAAATAATCCGGTTTCACCAGCTTGCCGATGTCGTGGAAATAGGAACAGACGCGGCAGAGAGTGGCGTTGGCGCCGATCGCTTCAGCGGCGGACTCGGCGAGGTTGGCGACGACCAGGCTGTGATGATAGGTGCCGGGCGCTTCAATCGTCATCCGGCGGAGAAGCGGATGGTTCAAATCGGAGGCTTCGAGCCAGGAAATATCGGTCGTAATCTGGAAAAGTTGCTCCAGCATCGGAAGCGCGCCACCGACCAGCATGGCAGTGACGATGCCGTTGCCGATCGCAAAGGCGCTCTGGATCCCGATCATCGACCAATCGGTCGCGGCTGGGTCGAAGAGATTGATCGGACCGATCAAGCCGAAGGTGAGCGAGAGCAGCCAGATGCCGAGGCCGACGCAAAGCCCGGCGCGAATGAGCCGGCTGCGGCGACGGACAGTCTGGGTGAGCAGGACGGCCGTGAAGCCGCTAATCAAGCCGTTGAAGAGCATGGCCGCGTCGATTTTGTTGACCAAAGTACTGCTCCAGAGACTAACGAAGACCGCGCCATAGAGGCCGTGGTTCCGACCGAGCAGAACGCAGAGGACGAGCGGCGCGAAAGCATAGGGCGCGATCAGCCAGGCGGTCTCCGGTTTGAGCAGGCTAAAGACGCCGCTGTTGCAGAGGACAATGAGGAGCTTGGTCGCCGCCAGTTGCACATAAATGGTGCCGAAGACGAGCAGGACGCGCGAGTTGCGCAGAAAGGTGCCGGGCTGATTGACCCAGAGCTGGGCCACAGCGGTAGCCAGCAGGAGCAGGGCGAAGACGAAGTTGCGGGTCGGTTCCTGCTGAGTGCCGCTGAAAATAAGAAGAGCCAGCCCGGCGACAAAGATGGCGAAGATGGTCACCTTCATCCAGGGAGCGTGCTCGAGATTGCGCAGCATCTCGTTGGAAGCACGGCGGCGGCGCGTTTTGCCAGAGGCGAGCCCGCGTTTCACGAGGCTCTTGCGGTGGAGGAATTTAAACATCGCTATTTCCGCGCCCCGCCGCCGGTGTTGGCCGGCGAACGGTGCTGCGCATAGGCGTTGATAATGGCGCGAACCAGCTCGTGCCGAACGACATCTTTGTCGTTGAAATAGGTGAACCCGATCCCGGGAACATTCTTGAGCGCCTGCAGCGCTTCGAGCAAGCCGGAACGCTTGTTCGCCGGGAGATCGATCTGGGTGCCGTCGCCGGTCACAACGCATTTCGAGCGCGGTCCGATGCGGGTGAGGAGCATGAACATTTGCTCGGTGGTGGTGTTCTGCGCTTCGTCGAGGATAACGAAGGCGTTGCTCAAGGTGCGCCCGCGCATGTAAGCGAGCGGCGCGATCTCGATCGTCTCGCGAGCGACGTAGCGCTCCAGCTCTTCCGGCTCCAGCATATCGTGGAGGGCATCGTAAAGCGGGCGGAGGTAAGGGGTGATCTTCTGTTGCAGGTCGCCCGGGAGAAAGCCGAGCGCTTCGCCCGCTTCCACCGCCGGCCGAGTGAGGACGATGCGATCGACCTGTTCTTTCTTCAAAGCCGAAACCGCCATCGCGACGGCCAGATAGGTCTTGCCCGTGCCGGCCGGTCCGATTCCAAAGACGACGTCGTGTTTCTGAATGGACTCGAGATAATTTCGCTGGCCGAGCGTGCGCGGAACGATCGCTGGCTTGCGCGAGGAAGTCTGGATCTTGGTCGCGGCCAGTTCCCCCACGCTGTCGGGGCGGGATTCGTTCGCGGAATTGAGCGCGTAATTAAATTCGTGTCGCTGGATATCCACCCCGCGCTGCCGGGCGGTCTCGAGTTCGGTAAACACACGCTCCGCCTTGGCCACCTGCGCGGGTTCGCCTTCCAGCTTGATCCAGCCTTCACGGGTGGTCACTTTCACGCTAAGGGATTCTTCCAGATTCTTGATCAGCTTCAAATCGTGAGCGTAGAGAGACTGCACAGCGCGCGCGTTCTCAAATTGCAGGGTGCGCGTTTCAGTCATCTCGCGGCCGGGATCTCATCAGCCGGGAGGATACGGCTTCGGCGGGAAGAGTGTCAAACTGACAGGAAGAGATGGGGCGCCTACCATCATGTCATCCCGAGCCGACGCAGCGAGGTGCGCCGTAACGTGCGCCGTCTCGGCGCAGACAGCACTGTAGCGTGCCCTGTCTCAGCG
>JALYOR010000311.1 GCA_030856765.1 Verrucomicrobiota bacterium
GGCGGCGAAAATTCGAAGAGCTTCCTTTTGCATTACAACTTCCCGCCCTTCAGCGTGGGCGAAACCGGCCGCTTCGGCGGAGCGAGCCGACGTGAAATTGGCCATGGCGCGCTCGCGGAGCGTTCCGTCGAGCCAGTCGTCCCAAGCAAGGAAGATTTTCGTTATGCCATCCGCATCGTGAGTGAAGTGATGGAATCGAACGGCTCGACGTCGATGGCGAGCGTTTGCTCCGGCATGCTGGCCTTGATGGACGCGGGCGTTCCAATCAAGACGCCGGTCGCGGGCATTTCCGTCGGTCTCGTGAGCGAGAGCGATGAAAACGGCAACCTGAAGCGCTACAATCTGCTGACCGACATCATCGGCTCCGAAGATCATTTCGGAGACATGGATTTCAAACTTTGCGGAACCAAAGATGGCGTTACCGGATTCCAGCTCGACCTCAAACTCCCTGGCGTCAGTCACAAAATTCTCGGCGAAGCGATCCACCGCGCCAAAGAGGCGCGGACCAAGATCCTCGCCATCATGGCCGAGACGCTCGACAAGCCGCGTGAATCCCTCAGCAAATACGCGCCGCGGATCGAGACGATCAAAATCAATCCCGAGAAGATCGGCGCGCTCATTGGACCGGGCGGCAAGACGATCAAGGGCATCGTGGCCGAGACTGGCGCGGAGATTAATATCGAGGACGACGGCTCCGTCCACATTTATGCCACCAGCGGCGAGAGCATGGCGCGCGCGAAAGAAATCATCGGCGGCATGACCAAGGAAATGGAGATCGGCGAGATCTACCACGGCCGCGTCGTTTCGATCAAAGAGTTCGGCGCCTTCGTCGAAGTCTTTCCGGGCAAGGACGGTCTCGTCCACGTCTCCGAGCTGGCCGATTTCCGGGTGAACCGAACCGAAGACGTAGCCAAGATCGGCGAAATGATGTGGGTGAAATGCATCGGCATCGACGACAAGGGCCGGGTGAAACTGTCCCGCAAAGCAGCGATGAAAGATCGCGGCGAAGCCGAGACCTTCACTCCGCCGAGCGGTGGTGGTGGCGGCGAACCGCGCGGTGAGTATCGAGGCAGTGGCGGCGGACGAGGTGGAGATCGCGGCGATCGCGGTGACCGCCGTGGTGGTCGCGGAGGTCAAGGTGGTGGTGGCGGCGGTCGTGGACCGCGCCGGGAACCCCGTCATGACGAGCCGAGCGGTGCGAGCGAACCGCCTCCGCTACCCCAGGCGCAATCGCATCCGGAAGATTACGAGCCTTCGCGTTAATTGTAGCCGGGGACGCTGTCCCCGGTCCCCCCTAACAATGCACAAGCATCTCACCCGGCTCGATAGAGTTTGGGTCGAGCCGCCGATCTATTTCCTCACCGCGTGCACGGAGAAGAGGCGGAAAGTTCTGGCCCGGGATTCCCTCGTTGAAATTCTCGTCGACGAATGGCGCGCTGCTCGCGGCCGACACGGCTGGCTAATCGGCCGTTACGTTGTGATGCCGGAGCACGTGCATTTTTTCTGCACGCCCGAGAGAGATGCGAAGCCCCTTGCCGATTTTATTGGTGCTTGGAAACGATGGACGAGCCGACGGATCAATAAGCTCCTCGGGCCGGGGACAGCGTCCCCGGCTACAGCGGCGCACCGTAGCTCCTCGCCTTTCTGGCAGGCGGAGTTTTTCGATCATCTCATTCGTTCCGATGAGAGCTATGACCAGAAGTGGGATTACGTGCGGAATAATCCGGTCCGAGCCGGACTCATAAGCCAGGCCGAAGATTGGCGATTTGCCGGTGAGCTAACCATTTTTAGGTGCTAATTGTAGCCGGGGACGCTGTCCCCGGCCGAACGTCGTATGAGACCGTCGCTTCCTTTCACCTGCCTTTTCATTCTCCTGCTCCAAGCGCTCCCCGCATCGGGCGAGTCCATCACCATCGACGGCGGCCGCATAGAAATCGCCTTTCCTTTAACGGGAAGGAAGTTTCCCTGCACGCAAAGCCGGTTGCATGAATGCGAAAGCCGCGTCGCCGCGCTCCGGGGCGGGCTGGCGGATGATTGTCATTGAACAGGCGATTTCCAGCGCTCGTTCCATTTCGGCCGGGCCAGCCTGCCGCTGGCGATGGCTTGCTGCTCGTAGCGGACGGCCGTCCTTGTCGCCCTTCGCGGCGTAGCTGCGCCGACCCCGTTCCTTTCTTGTAGGCAGGAAAAGCATCCTTCGAGGCGGGTCGAAGCCCTCGCGGGGCTCCGAGACGGATCCTTCGACCTCGTCGAAGGTCCCGCGCAACACCCAAAAAAAGCTTTCGACGTCGTCGACGGCATCGCCGGGGAGCGAACAAGACCCGTCGACGTGGTCGAGCGCTCCGTTTGGCTCCGGCCAGGGCCCATCGACGTCATCGAGTGCTCTGGCTGACTCCGCCCGAGACCGCTCGACCTCGTCGAGAGCTTCCGCTCACCGCCCGAGAAAGCGCCCGAGGTCGTCCACAGTCTGTGCAGGCTCCCGCGCCGGGCGCTCGACCACGTCGAAAAAGCGTGCGCACTTCAAAAATAGGCTGCTTCTGCTTAGCCGCAGACTCGGCCAAACTTTTTCGAAAATTTAGGATTGCAATAAAACTCGAGGCTCCTCAGGATGGGCTCCATGCAACCCCTTAGACGCCCAACACGCACCACCCTAAACCCACAGCGCACGCGCTCCGCCGCGTGGCTCTGTTCACTGGCGCTGCTTCTCAGCAGCGGATTCTGCCTGGCCACGCCCTGTTCGACACAAACCGAGGAAGCCGAGGTCGTCCCGCCAAGAGAGGAGCTTGGTCCTGATTTTCAGCCTAGCAAATACGATACGACTGATATGACGGTCCTGCGTCGCATTCGTTATACCCCGCCAGGATATGATCCCGATAGTAGCACGAAATACCCAACGGTGATTTCGATCCCACCGACCGTCTTTAGGCAAGGCGAGGCGGCTGGCGCACAATCGCAGCGCCTCGTGAGTAAAGCACTGGCAGCGGAGGGCTTTCTGGTTTTTCAAGTGGAACATCGCCTCGCGCCCCCGGGCCAGCTCGACGGTCAAGATGACCATACTATGACCACGGAAGGGATGCTCTCCGGTCGGCCGCCGCAGCAAACAAACGATGTTAAGCAACAGATTCTTGCGGCGCTGGCGGACATGAAATGCAATCAGAAAATCTATCTGGTCGGTGGTTCCTCCGGTGGCTGTCACGCCCTTTTCTGCGCCTTGGATCCAACTCCAACCGTGCCGACGTGGAGCGGGAGCAAAGTGTCTAAAATAAAAGCAGTGGTGAGTTTTTCCGGTCCCACCAACCTCTCCTCACGCGAGGGGAGCCCTCAGGTCCTCGTGGATAATTTCGAGCAGTCGGTGGAAA
>JALYOR010000314.1 GCA_030856765.1 Verrucomicrobiota bacterium
CCGTTACCACCAGTTGGTCGAGGAAAATTTCGATCACATCTGCCAGCTCGTCTCGCGCGAGCACGGCAAAACGCTCGCCGAAGCGCGCGGCAGCGTTTACCGCGGCCTGGAAAATATCGAATACGCCTGTGGCATTCCCACACTGCTCATGGGCGACACGCTCGAAAACCTGGCGCGCGGGGTCGACTGCGAGACGATGCATCAGCCGTTAGGCGTGTGCGTCGGGATCACACCCTTCAACTTCCCTGCGATGGTGCCGATGTGGATGTTCCCGCTCGCGCTCGCCTGCGGCAACACCTTCGTCCTCAAGCCGAGCGAGAAAGTTCCGCTGACCGCGAACTACCTCATCGAGTTGCTCGATAAAGCCGGCCTCCCGAAGGGCGTGCTCAATGTCGTGCACGGCGGCCGGGCTTGCGTCGATGCGCTCCTCCGGCATCCCAAGGTGCGCGCGATTTCCTTTGTCGGTTCGTCGCCCGTCGCGAAGTACATTTTTGAAACTGGCACGAGCCACGGCAAACGCGTCCAGGCCAACGGCGGCGCGAAGAACTACATCGTCGTCATGCCCGACGCCGACGTCTCGCGCACCGTCGAGGCCCTCGCGACCGCCGCCTTTGGCTGTGCCGGCGAACGCTGCATGGCGGGCTCGACCGCGCTCACCGTCGGCGAGGCGGCGGATCACCTGCTGCCGTCGTTAGTCGAAGCCGCCCGCGCGATCAAAGTCGGCCCGACCGATGGCAGTGCCCAGCCCGACATGGGACCGGTCATCACCGCGCAACATCGCGATCGGGTCATGGAGTTGGTCGCGAGCGGAGAAAAAGAAGGCGCGAAAATTATCTGCGACGGACGCAACTCCCGCATCGCCGATGCGCCTAACGGATTCTACCTTGGCGCCACCATCGTCGACCAGGTGCAGAACGAGATGACGATCGCGCGCCAAGAAGTTTTCGGTCCGGTCCTGAACGTGATGCGGATGGACGACCTCGACCACGCGATCGCGATGGCGAACAAATCCTCCTACGGCAACGGCACCGCCATTTTCACCAACTCCGGCAAAGCCGCGCGCGAATTCAAGCACCGGGTCAAAGCCGGGATGGTCGGGATCAACATCGGCGTGCCCGCGACGATGGCGATGTTCCCCTTCACCGGCTGGGACGATTCTTTCTACGGCGACCTTCACATCCAGGGCAAGGAAGGCGTCCAGTTCTACACTCAGCAAAAAGTGGTGAGCAGCCGCTGGTTTGGCGAAGGCGTTGGAGACGTTTGGAAGAAATAGTTTCCTTCTTGAGCGCCTTACCTTCTTGACTTACATAAGGGTATGACGACAACCATGACGAGCAAGGGACAGATCACCATCCCGGCCAGGATTCGACGCAAGCTAAAACTCGAACCGGGCGCCGTCCTTCGCTTCGAGGAGGATGCGCCGTTTCTCAAGCTGCGTCGCGTCTTTGATGAAAGGAAGGCGCGCTCCGTCCTGGGCTGTGCGAAGGACGCCCTTCCCGGTGAAACCGCGCAAACCTGGCTTTCCGCCACGCGTGGCCGCCGCGTTAAACTTCGGAAATGATCGCCGCCGTCGACAGTTCGGTCTTGATTGCGATCTTCAAGAACGAACGCACCGGAGAAAAGTGGTTAGATTTTCTCCTGCAATTGCGGGCAGAGAATCAGCTGGCCGCGTGTGATGTGGTCTGGTCGGAGGTCGCGCCCTTCTTCGCCAGTCTCGAGGCCCTGACGAAGAGCATGTCTGCTATCGGGGTCGCCTTCTCTCCGCTGGATGAAGCAGCTGCCTTCGAAGCTGGACGTCTCTTCGCGAGTTACCGAAAGCGCGGCGGCGCCCGTGGACGCATGATTCCCGATCTCATGATCGCTGCGCATGCGCTGCGTCACGGTGCAGGTTTGGCGACCGCCGATAATGATTTCATGAGCACTCAGTTTCCGCGCCTTAAGATTCTCCAACCATGAGCCTGCTCATCAAAAACGGCGAGATTGTGACCGCGAGCGAACGCTACGTCGCGGACATCTTTTGCGAAGGCGAAACGATCACTAAAATCGGCCAGGGCCTCGCCGCGCCTAACGACGCCGAGGTGATCGACGCGACCGGGAAATATGTCTTCCCCGGCTTTATCGATCCGCACGTCCACATTTACCTGCCTTTCATGGGCACGTTTGCGAAAGACACGCATGAGACGGCCAGCCGGGCTGCGCTTGTCGGCGGCACCACGACATTTATCGAAATGGTCTGCCCGAGCGGCGCCGAAAAGCCGCTCGACGCCTTCGAGCTTTGGCTCGCCAAAGCGGAGGGCGCGAGCGCGTGCGACTTCAGCTTTCACATGGGCGTGACCCGTTACGACGAGGAAGCAGAGCGCGACTTTCGCGAAATCGTCCGTCGCGGAGTGAGCAGTTTCAAAGTCTTCCTCGCCTACAAGGGCGCCTTCGGGGTGAGCGACGAGCAGCTCTACAAGACGCTCACTCTCGCCAAGTCGTTAGGCGTGATCACGACCGCCCATTGCGAGAACGCCGACCTTGTCGCCGCCCTCCAGCAAAAGCTCCTCGCCGAAGGCAAGACCGGACCGGAATGGCATTACTGGAGCCGGCCGCCAGTGGTCGAAGCCGAAGGGGTTCATCACCTCATGACTTTTGCCGAAATGACCGGTGCCCATGTCTACATCGTGCACCTGAGCTGCGAGGAATCGCTCCGCGAAGCGACCCGGGGCGCAGAACGCGGAGTCCATGTCTGGGTCGAGACCCTGATTCAATATTTGCTCCTCGATCGGACTGACGCAGAGAAGCCCGACTTCGAAGGCATGAAGGCCGTCATGTCGCCGCCGTTGCGCGACAAGAAAAACCAGGAAGTGCTCTGGAACGGATTGCGCCAGGGCTTCGTCTCCACCC
>JALYOR010000338.1 GCA_030856765.1 Verrucomicrobiota bacterium
AGACGAAGAATAGTCGTTAGGGAAATTTGCGGGAGAAGCAGCTATGAGGCACCAAAAGAAAACCGTCAAACTGGGACGTACCGCGGAACACCGCAAAGCGCTCCTCGCCAACCAGGTTTGCAGCTTGATCGAGCATCAGCGGATCAAAACCACCCTCGCCAAAGCGAAGGCGGTTCGTCCTCTGGCCGAGAAGATGGTGACATTAGGCAAGAACGGTTCCCTCCACGCACGCCGCACCGCCCTCGCCGTTCTCCGGCAGAAGGATGCGGTCAAGAAGTTGTTCGAGGACATCGCGCCGCGCAGCGCGGATCGCAAAGGCGGCTACACCCGCATCATCAAGCTCGGCCAACGCAAGAGCGACTCGGCTTCGGTCGCGTTTCTCGAGTGGGTCGATGCCGCTGAGGTGGTGGCGGAGGAAGCTCCCACCGCCGAAAAGAGCAGGAAGCGCAAGTCCACCAAGGACGCAGCCGCGCCCGCGAGCGAAAGCAAACCAGCCAAGGCAAAGAAGAAGACCGAAGCGGACGAAGACAAAAAAGACGCGGACGAATAGGTCCGGTCGACTTTCTCTTCCCCGTCCCGATTTTGGCACGGCCGTATCCCGGCCGCTTCAGGCGCGCTGTGCCGACCGTTGGAGCGCACTTGGTAAGTTACTGGTTACGTGAATTTTAGGATGTCGCGCCAGCAGGTGACACAGCCTCCGCATAGCTTTTCGGTGTCAAAGAAAGAGCGCCGCGCTCAGCCAGAGCTAGGGCCGGCGCAGCACCGTTAGGCGCCAGGAGAGTCTGCCGTCCGCGGCAATCTCGAGGTGGGCGACACAGGGCGGCGCGCCGCGGTTCGGTCGCGTTACGCAGCCGGGGTTGAGAAAGAGAACTCCTTCCTTGCGCTCGTGGCGCGGCACGTGGGTGTGCGCGTGCAGGAGGATGTCGATGTTCTCCGGCACGCGCGCCGGCGGGATGTGAACCAACCGAAAGCGCAGTCCGTTGCGTTTCAGGTCCGCCACCAGCGGCCAGTCGAAATTACCGTCGCAATTGCCGCGCACCAGAGTGACCGGTGGGCCGACGTTGGCCAGTTCATTGAAGAGCCAGGGGTCACAGACATCTCCCAGGTGCCAGATTTCGTCTGCGCCCTCGGCCAGCGCTTCGACTTTGTCCGGGAGACGATTATGAGTGTCGGCGAGGACAAAAATCCGCAGCGTTTTGGGGTTCATTCTTTTCTTCATCTTGAGTCCGGCAAAAGCTCTCGCAAGGCAGAACTGACATTGCTTCCGCGCCTAACCGATCTACTGTTGAGCCCTGTGTCTTTCAACAACTTCGGGCTTTCCCCGGAAGTCGTGCGGGGAACACAAGCGATGGGCTTTTCCGAGCCAACGCCGATCCAACTCCGCGCATTTCCAATCATTTTAGCAGGCAAGGATCTCATCGGGACCGCGCAGACCGGCACCGGTAAAACGGCCGCCTTCGCGCTGCCGATCATGACCCTGCTGGCCAAGCATGGTACGTTTCGCTGTCTCGTTCTCGAGCCGACACGCGAGCTCGCGGCCCAGGTCGAGACGGCCTTTCGGGACTATGGGCGCTTCACCGATCTGCGCGTTTCGGTGGTGCATGGTGGCGTGGGATACGGGAAACAAAAAGAGGAGGCGGCCGCCGGCACCGATATCGTTTGTGCGACGCCGGGCCGACTGCTCGACCTGCTCGAACAGCGCGCGATGAATTTCCGCGACGTCAACGTTCTCGTCCTCGATGAGGTCGATCGCATGCTCGACATGGGTTTCCTCCCCGACGTGCGACGGATTGTGGACCAGATTTCGACGGACCGGCAGACCTTGCTGTTTTCCGCCACCTTGCCGCCCGAAATCGAGCGCCTGGCGGCCTGGGTTTTGAACGAACCCGAAGTGATCCAGATCGGAGCACAGCGTTCGCCCGCTGAGACGGTCACGCACGCTGTCTATCCGGTGGCGGCCGAGCAGAAATTCGATCTCCTCATGGCTTTGCTGGAGCGCACGAATTTCGACAGTGCTTTGATTTTTTCCCGGACCAAACACGGCGCCGATCGCATCGCGTCTCAGCTTAAACAAGCACGGCACTCCGTCGCGGTCCTGCATTCCAATCGCACGCAGCGGGAACGCGTGGAAGCGTTGGAAGGTTTCAAGTCGGGCAAATACGAAGTGATGGTTGCGACTGACATCGCAGCTCGCGGCATCGACATCGCGGGGGTCAGTCACGTCATCAACTATGACGTGCCGGAGCATCCCGAGGATTACGTGCACCGCATCGGGCGGACGGGCCGAGCGCAGAAAGTCGGAGACGCCTTCACCCTCATGAATGGAGAAGAGCTGCCGGCGTTGCAGGCGATCGAGCGTTTTATCGGGCAAAAAATCCCGCGGCTAAAGATCGAGAATTTCCCCTATATCTACACCGTGCTTTTCGAGCCGGATTCAGCGGGAGGAAAACGCGCCATCGGCGGTGGCCGCACACACCGGGGTTATTCCTTCGGTCGGCGTCGTCGTTAGGCGCGGAGGCGTGTTAGGTGGGTTGGAGACGCCGACGCCGCCCGATCACCCAGTTGCAATAGCCGCGTTCTGAAAATGAGCGCGCGTGGCTCGCGTCTGAGAGGTTTGAAAGCCCGGCCTCAGCCGCTGCGCGGCTTGCGTTACGGCTCTCCGCGCTCCGCCGGATCGGGATGACAGACTGGAGGGGAAGCGATCCTCTTTCGCCGCGGTCCAGCGATCGATCCAATCCTTCACGGTCCATTACCGGACTGGCTCTTCTCAGTTTCAAGTGTGCTGCTGGCGGCGAGACGATACCGAAGAGGAGTCGTTTCATGAAAGTGGATACGGAAAGTTTCTGTGCACCGGAGCCCGCCCAACTTGCGCGGATTGACGTCAGCCGTCGCAGTGCGCGACACTGCGGCGATGGAGTGTCCGATCAATCACGACCGACCCACCCAGTACTACGGCGATTATCTCGGGATCGAGCGGCTGCTCGAACTGCAGAAGCCGCTCAGCCTGCAGGAGGGAAAACTGATCGCGCATGACGAGATGCTCTTCATCATCATCCACCAAGCCTACGAGCTTTGGTTCAAGCAGATCCTGCACGAGATCACCGCCTGCAAGGAAGTGCTAAGCAAACCGGCCGCTGACGACGACGGCCCGGACATGAATGTGGTCGTGCATCGACTTAAACGCGTGGTCGAGATCTGGAAGTTGCTTAATCACCAGGTCGACGTCCTCGAAACGATGACGCCGCTCGATTTCCTCGAATTCCGCGACCTGCTCCACGGCGCCTCCGGGTTCCAGAGCAAACAATTCCGCGAGATCGAGGCCTCGTTAGGCCTGCAGATGGAAAATCGGTTCCGGCCCGAGTACTACAAGCACACGCAGTTTGGCGGCATCAGCGAAAAGGACTTCGCGGAGATCAGCGAGATCGAAGAACAACCGAGCCTCCTCCAAATGGTGGAGAACTGGCTCGAGCGGATGCCCTTCTTCGAGGAGGAATTCTGGCGCGACTGGGAGGGTGCCGCGCAGGAATCGGTCGCTTCGGAGCGATCAACCTTCTGGGAGCGATACCGCACCCTCTACGCGCAAAGCCTTTCCGAGCGCGACGACAAAGGCGACCTGCTGACGAAGTTCGACGATATCTTTTTCAAAACTGGTTGGGGCGCCTTTCGCCCAACCGGCTTGCGCGCCGCGCTCTTCATCATGCTCTACCGGGACGAGCCGATGTTTCGCCTCCCGTTTGCCCTCCTCAATTCGCTGATCGAGATCGACGAGCAGCTCGGCAACTTCCGCTATCGCCACCTGCAAATGGTCCGGCGCATGATCGGCAGCCGGGTTGGCACGGGCGGGAGTAGCGGCGAGCAATACCTGCAGGGGGCGGTTAACCGGAACTACATCTTCAAGGATCTGGCCGGCGTGATCACTTTCCTGATCGAGCGCCGCCACCTCCCCACTCTGCCCTCGCGCCTGCGCCAGGCGCTCCGCTTTAGTTTCACAACTCGTTAGGCAAAGAAAGACCAACTTATGGCTGAAGTAACCATCGATATCATCAAGAACGGCCCTTACATCGTGAAGGGCGAAGTGGAAATGAAGGACGCGGACGGGAACAGCTATCCGGCCGAGAAGCGGATGGCGCTCTGCCGCTGTGGCGCTTCCACGGAGAAGCCCTTCTGCGACGGCACACATTCCAAGGTCGGGTTCGAGGCCGCAGAGAAAGCGGTGCCCGATTCGGCTGAAGAAAACTAAAGACGCGGTTGAGGTGACCGCATTTTGAAGCAGGCGCCAGACACCCCGACAAGCGCCAGCCCATTGGTGAAGGGCGAGGTGCCGCCGCGGCGGGTCGCGCGGATCGCGTTCACGACGTTCCTTCTCACTTTCATCGCCGCGCGCGCGCTCGTGATCCTGATCATGACGCGCCGGATGCCAGATCTGTTTTTGCACCTCGGTGGGACTCATGTCCACCATCTGAATTACGGCATTTTTCTTCTTTCGGCTGTCGGAGGTATTCTGGTTTTTGACCCGCCACTGGGTCCCCGTCTGCGGCAAGTCTGCGCGCTTCTTTACGGTTTTGGGATGGCGCTGACTTTCGACGAATTTGGAATGTGGCTGCATCTCGGCGGCGGATACTGGCAGCGGGCCAGCTTTGACGCTGTGATCGTATTGCTCGGCCTGTTCGGCGTCCTCGCTTTTGCTCCGTCGTTCGCCCGTATGCGCTCCTACCATTGGGCGGCGGCCGCCCTTGCGCTGGGAGCAGTGATTTTCTTCTACAGCCTGCTTTTCAAGTCGGTGAAATACGTCGGCCAGCGGGTGGGGCCCCGCCTGCAGCAGATCGAGAAGCGCGGGCCGCAATAAGTTGGCGGCGCGAACAGGTCAGGCTTGCGCGAGCGGCAACGCTTCCGGCCAGAGGAAATAGGGGCCGAAACGGGCGCTGACGCGCAGCTCGCCGCCGAGGCGCCGGCCTAACGGAGTGATTTGTTTGCGCCCTTCGTGGATCTCGATCGCGCCGAGATGGACAAGGTGGTTGGTCAGCTCCTGGGTTTTGAGCCCGAGTTTCTTTGCCAGCCGTGACGTGCTCAGCTTGCCGGCGCTTTCCTGGTCTTCCGCCCCGTTAGGAGAGTTCTCCTCGCTGATCGGGCGCACTTTTTCGAAGCTCATCCGCACTTCGTCGCTGATCCGGATGATGCGGTCGGCTTCGTCGGCCAGGCTTTGGAAGAGCTCCTCGTCGTCGTCCTTGGAAACGAGAACGCCGATTTCGTTGCTTTTGGCGTGGCTCAGTTCGTGGAGATTGAGGCTGCTGACGATGCCGAATTGCTCGTTGAGATAGCATTTGGCGTGGAGGTTGCGGCAAAAACTGGTGCGAACAAACGAGAGTCGGCGGAGCCAGTTGATCTCTTCAGGCTCCAGGTCGTTTTTCTCGTAGGCGAGGTGGACTTCGATCTTGCGCTGGTTTTTGTCCTCGAGCAGCTCCTTCACCCGGTCGTTCAGCTTCAGGACGGGGCTGATCAGGATGAGCCGATCCCGCGCGAGCCGAATGATCTCTTCGAGATAATAGTTGGCTGCACTGGTATTTAGGAACTTCGCCATAATTTCTAGAAAGCAACTAGGGTGCCATCTGGAGAGACGTCGCGACGATCGAGAGGCGGTTTTTTTGCGGTTCCGCTGCGCTGGAGGGACGACGGCTCTGTCGTCCCCGAGTCAGAAACACGGACGGGACAGCGCTCGTCCCTCCAGTGCGGTTGAGCTAAAAACTCGTCTCTGGCGGCAGGACGAACGTCTCTCCGATTTCCCGCAGCGCGATGCGCTCGGGCTCAGCGGCCAGCGCGGCCTTGAAACGCTCGATCGGTTCGCGAAAAGGCTCGAAGCTCAGCTTGAAGGTCTGGTGATGGACCGGGAGGAGGTAAAGTGCGCCGGCCTCATTGGCCATCGTGACGGCCTGCTCGGGAGTGCAATGGGTCCTGATCCACGGCTGATAAGCGCCAATGCCGATGATGGCGAGGTCGTAGGGGCGCCCGTCGTTCAAGTCGGCAAATGTTTTCGTTAGGGCGGTGTCTCCGGAGAAAATGACGCGGCGGCCGTTCCGTTCCAGGACGTAGCCGTTGTAGCCGCGGTGGTTATCGGTGCGCATCCGGGCGCCCCAGTGGTTGACGCGAAAAGCCCTCACGAGCAGTGAGCCGGCGCCGGTGCGAACCTCCCGCTCTTCGTTCCAGTGCAACTCTGCGATTTTTCTCAGTTTTGTGCCGCGCAGGATATCGCTGGTTCGGGGCGCGGTGATGACCTGGGTCGAGGGATCGAATTGGCGCAAGGTGCGCCAGTCGAGGTGATCAAAGTGCGCGTGGGAAAGAAGGATGAGATCGATCGGCGGCAGCTCGGCGGCGGTCAGCGCGGGTTTCGTTAGGCGCTTGGGGCCGACGGTGAAAAAAGGGAGGCGAATCCCGATGCGCGAGAACAGCACGGGATCGGTCAGGATCGTGATGCCGAGGAAATTGAGGAGCACAGTTGAGTGCCCCAACCAGGCGGCGGTCAGGCAGTGGTCGCGCCATTCGCCGGGCGCCGGCTTGGCGAGGGCGGGGGGAATGGTGCGCCAGCCGGCCGCCACCCTTTCATACCCCAGATGCGCGATCCAGCTGCGCTGGGCTGGCGGGTTGGAGTGTGGTTCGGGCATCGCCCTCATCTATCGTTAAAGGCGCAGCTTTTCGAGCCAAGCAAAACGCCGCTGACGAGACTGGCTCGTCAGCGGCGTTCGCGGTGAAGCCGTTTCGTTAGGCAGAACGATTCATGCCGATGAAGCCTTCGCGTTCCAAGTGCAGGATGATTTCTTGCGCAGCCTCTTCCGGCGAGAGTTCGGCGGTGTTGATGTGCAACTCGGCGTCGGTCGGTTCCTCGTAAGGATCCGAGATTCCGGTGAATTCTTTCAAAATACCGGCGCGCGCTTTGGCGTAGAGGCCTTTACGGTCGCGTTTTTCGCAGACGTCGACCGAAGTCGAGAGGTGAACGAGAATGAAGCCGCCGTCCTCTTCGATCATGGCGCGGACGTCTTTGCGGGTGGCGTCGTAGGGCGCGATGGGAGCGCAGATGGCGATGCCACCGTTTTTCGTGATTTCGGAGGCGACGTAGCCGATGCGGCGGATATTGATGTCGCGATGCTCCTTGGAGAAGCCGAGCTCGCTCGAGAGGTGTTTCCGGACGAGATCGCCGTCGAGCATGGTGACCGGGCGGCCGCCGACTTCGAGGAATTTCGTCATGAGCACGTTGGCGATGGTGGATTTACCGGCGCCGGAGAGACCACTGAAGAAGATGGTGACGCCCTGCTTCGCGCGGGGGGGGAAGCTTTTGCGCAGCTCGACCGCGACTTCGGGATAAGTGAACCAGGCCGGGATGTCGCGGCCTTCGTTGAGGCGGTTGCGCAGCTCGGTGCCGGAGAGATCGAGAACTCGGGCGTCCTTTGCGACCTCGTCGACCGGGAAATATTTATCCTTGTCCTCAAGGTAAACCATCATTTGGAATGGCACCTGTTTCACGCCGATCTCGTCTTCGTGTTTGGTGAAGAGTTCCTGCGCTTCATAGGCGCCGTAGAACGGCTTGCCGTCGGTGTCCTTGCCCGGGCCGGCGTGGTCGCGGCCGACGATGAGATGGCTGCAGCCGTAGTTTTTGCGAATCAGGCCGTGCCAGACGGCTTCGCGCGGGCCGCCCATGCGCATGGCGAACGGGACCAGCGCGAGTTTGGCGGTGCCGGCCGGATACTTACCAACGAGGAGTTGGTAGCAACGGACACGGGTGAAATAATCGACATCGCCGGGCTTGGTCATCCCGACGACCGGGTGAATGAGGAGGCTGGCCTCGACCTGCTTGGCCGCGCGGAAGGTGAGCTCGACGTGTGCGCGGTGCATCGGGTTGCGGGTCTGGAAAGCAACTATGCGGCGCCAGCCGGCGTTGGCGAAATCGGCGCGGAGCTCCGCGGGAGTCTGGCGCAAGGTCTTGAAGTCGTAGTGACTCGGGATTTGGAGGCCTTCAAGGCGACCGCCGATGTACCAGGGATTGCTGCGGTTCATCAAGTAAGCGACGCCGGGGTGGGCGTTGCTGGTGCTGTTGAAGACGGCTTTGCCTTCTGCGGCGCGATCGGGCTGCCAAACGTCCTCAACGTGAAGGATCGCGATCATGACGCCCTCGCCATCGCGCAAGGCGATCTTGGTGCTGCCGGGCTTTAGGTCTTTGGCGAATGCTTCGGTGACATCGAGAGTGATCGGCATCGGCCAGAGGACGCCGCCCTTCAGGCGCATGTCGCTGCAGACGCCTTCGTAATCGGCCTTATTCATGAAGCCGGTGAGCGGTGAGAAGCCGCCGTTGAGCAGCATCTCGAGGTCGCAGATCTGGCGCGGGGTGAGATCCCAGGATGGGAAATCGCGCGACGCGACTTTGGTCTCGGCCGCTTCTTCGCGACCGAGGATGAGGTTGATGAGTTCTCCGCCGTGCGGGGCGATGAGGTGGCTGGTTTTGGTCAATGTATTCAAAGGTGTGATTTCCTAGTGGTAATGTGGTGACTGAGTGAATCTCCGCGCAGACGCAGCTGCGTCGCTTGCCGGTCCAGTCGGAAGCGCGGAGCGGACATTGTAGGGAGGAATCGCCTCCTGTCCACTGGCGCCTGCGGCTGACCGGAGCGGCCCCAAACCGGTCGGCGAGGAAGCGTCAGTGGGGCGATGAATTGGCGGCGGACACGCCGAGTTGGACGGTTTTGCTGGTGACACTGCCGGCGGGATTGCCGACGACGATATCGAATGTGGTGCCGTCATCCATCAAAGTGGTGGGAGGAGTGGTGTAGGTTTCGGAGGTGGCGCCGGGGAGGTCGGAGCCGTTCTTTTTCCACTGGTAGGTCAGGGCGTCGCCAGTGGCGACCACGACGAGCTTCGCGGTTTGGCCGACGATGATCCGGCGGCTGGCCGGCTGCTCCGTGATAACGGGAGGGGCGGGCGTGGGAGTAGGCGTCGCGGTCGGGGTGGGGGTCGGTCTCGGGCCGCGGCCTTCGACGGCTCTGATGGTTGAGTTGGCGGCGACATCGCTGATCGTATCCACGACGTGGCTGGGCCAAGTGATCGTGACGGTCGCGGTGAGGGCGGAGCCGATACCGAAATGCAAGGGGAGGCTGCTTTGCGAGAAGTAGTTGCCACCGGCATCTGCAAGGGCCTGGCGGTAGCAGGTCAGGCCGTCGGACGTCGTCACCTGCACGCGGGCGCCGATGCCGTGCCGGTTCGATTGGACGCCCCGCAGATTGATCTTGATGAAGTGATTGTCGTTAGGGGTATTTCGGAAAAGCCGGTGCGCGCCGTCGGCCCCGTCTCCGGTGTCAGCCTCACCGCCGATGCCGTCTTTCAGGATCAGATCGAGGAAGCCGTCATTGTTATAGTCGGCAAAAGCCGCCGCCTTATGCAGGGAGAAATTATCCTGTAAAGCGAGACCCTGAGCGGCGGCAACGTCGGTGAAGGTGCTGTTGCCGTTGTTATGGAAGAGTATATTGGCGTTCCCGACCCCGTCGGCCTTGGTGCCGGGGCTGGTCACGAAGAGATCAAGATAACCGTCATTGTCGTAGTCGCCCCAGAGAGGAACCCAATGGTTGCCTATGGTGGGCAAGCGACTGGCCGCGGTGACATCGGTAAAGGTGCCGTTGCCGTTGTTATGGAAAAGGATGCCGCCGGTGCTCGGCTTGCCGAGTTGGCCGTGGGCGATGTAGAGGTCGATCAGACCATCGTTATCGTAGTCACCCCAAGCCAGGCCTTTGCTGTTATTCACCGGGGCGAAACCGGCTTCGGTCGAGACATCGAGATAGGTGCCATCGCTCGTCTGGTGATAGAGGGACTGGGCGTTGCCGTCGCCCGTGATGGCCATATCCATTCGGCCATCGTTATCGTAGTCGGCCATGGCAATGATCGCGCCCGAGTCCGTCTCGGAGGTCGCATCGCCGAGGCCGGCGGCGTCAGGCACCGGGGTGAAGGTGCCGTTCCCGTTATTCTGGTAGAGGTCGTTAACGTCGCCGTAGTTCTTTACGAAGAGGTCGAGCCGACCGTCGTTATCGTAATCAAACCAGAGAGAGCATCGCCCGCGATGCTGGTTAATGAAAAGGCCGGCCGTTTCGCTCGCGTAGGCGAACGTCCCGTCGCCATTACCATGAAAGAGTAGATCGCGTTTATTGGTTCCGCCGACGCTCCCCTTCGCTCCCTCCGTCACATAAATGTCCAGATTGCCGTCCGAATCGTAGTCGCCAAAAGAGAAGCCGTGCCAATCCCTCGAGTCGAAGGTAGGCGCCCGCTCGACGTGAGCTGTTCCCCGGATGTCCCGGAAGCTGGCACCACCTTCGTTCAGATAAACGAACGGCCCGCGAGAAACAGAAAGGCCGTGAGTCGGCACAATGAGATCAAGGAAGCCATCATTGTTCATGTCGCCCCAGATAGGGTTACCCCACGATTTTTTCGCTTCCTTTGAAAGGCCAACCTCGCGGGTGACCTCCGCGAATTGAGCCGAGGCAACGGAGGGGAGCAGTGATAACGCACCTGCAAGCACGAGGCCGGGCAATAGCCGCAGGAATGGACGAAGAAATTTCATAATGGGCGCCAAGACGGAAAAAACGATCTTTGTGACAGAGGGGCCCGGGGGAACGCTCGCCCTATCCCCGCATTGAACCTGTCGCGATGTCAATCTAAATAGCTGGAAGCGGCGGCGAGATAAGTGCGCCAGCTCGGAGGGTTGAGGCTGGGCGACTTTTACGGATTTTAAGTGGACAAAAGAGGGACGGAGATGCCACTGTAACAAGAACTAGCATCTCGCTCTCCCCCTTGTCGACATAATTCTCACTGTGAAAAAACCGTGTCTTTGCTTCTTATTCGTGATTATCAGTTTTACTGGAGTTTTCCGGGTTTCCGCGCAGACGTTTCCCCTCCTGCCCGAGCGCGGCGGCCACGCCGCATCTCTCCTCGATAATGGACGGGTTTTAATCACGGGCGGCGTGAATGAGACGTCGACCCTGACTTCTGCGCTGCTCTACAACCCGGCGACCAGGACTTTTCCCGCGACCGGGAACATGGAGTCGGCGCGGGCCGAGCATACCTCAACTCTCCTGCCCGACGGTCAGGTTTTGATCGCGGGCGGGGAGGCCGGAGGCACCCTCTACGAGACCGCGGAAGTCTATAATCCGGGGACGGGGACCTTTACTCCGACCACGCAGATGATGACTTCCTCCCGGTCGAAACATACCGCGACCCTCTTGCCGAGCGGCAAAGTCTTGCTCGTGGGAGGCTCGGGCGCGGACCTCTACGATCCTTCTACACAAACGTTCACCGTCACCACCGGGGCGCCGCTCAACCGCAAAGGTCATTCCGCAGTGGTGTTGCCCGATGGCAAAGTGCTGATCGCGGGCGGGTACATCGCCAATATCGCCACCAAGGCCGCGGAGATTTACGATCCAGCCGCGCAGATTTTCACCCGGCTTGCCAACGATATGAGAGTGGCGCGGGCGAATTTCACCGCGACCCTCATGCCCAACGGTAAGGTGTTGATCACGGGAGGTTTCTCCGGCACGAGCCCGCATGATGAGACCGAGATCTACGATCCGATCGCGCAGTCGTTCACCGATGAGACGCCAATGCTCGAGCATCGGTCGAATCACCAGGCCATTCTGCAACCTGATGGCCGGGTTGTGATCATCGGCGGAGTGACGCAGGAAAGCGGGTTTCTGGCCAAGAACGAGATTTACGATCCCAGCGCCCACGTTTTTTCCAGCTACGCCTCGCTCCTTGAGAATCGAGGCGGACCAACTGCGACGATGCTGCGGAACGGCACTATCCTGGTGGCGGGCGGGATAACCGGTAACCTCACTCTGAAAACCGCTGAAGTGCTGGACCCCGTGACCCACGCGTTCACGATGCTGGGCGATATGCAGGTGGGCCGTAACCAGCATCGTGCGAATCTGCTCCGGGACGGCAAAGTGCTCCTCACCGCGGGCAGCACGGATGCTCAGACGCTTTTCTCTTCCGAGCTCTTTGATCCGACAAGCAATACCTTCACCCTCTCTGGCTCACTCCACGTGAACCGTAAGAGTCATACCGCCACCACCCTTACCGATGGTCGCGTCCTCGTCACCGGGGGCAAGGGTGGCACTACCGGATACCAGAGATCGGCGGAGATCTACGATCCGACGGTTGGGCTTTTCACGGAGATCAGCTCGATGAAGGATCTCCGGGCACTCCATACCGCGACCTTGCTGACCACTGGCCAGGTGCTGGTCGTCGGCGGCGTCAAGACGGGCGGCGTTTCCATTGAAACAGCAGAATTGTTCGATCCCGTTGCGGAGACTTTCGCCTATACCGGTTCTCTTTTTTTGGAGCGGAAACGCCACCGCGCCGCCATGCTCAACGACGGCTCAGTGCTCGTGATGGGTGGAAATTACCTCGACAACGCTCAAGGCGGGGGCGACCGGGAGACTGAGACAGCCGAGCTTTATTCTCCTGTCAGCGGCACCTTTTCCATGGTGGGCGACATGAGCATCGGTCGGTCAGAGCACGAGGCGACGGTCTTAGCCGACGGGAGTGTCATTGTAACCGGCGGGACGATAGGAGCTTTACCGGGAGATCTTTATAACCCCGGAACGGAAACGTTTTCCGCGGTTGGCAGCATGATTCAGGCGCGCGGGCGCCATGTTTCGTTGCGTCTGACCAATCTGGGCT
>JALYOR010000354.1 GCA_030856765.1 Verrucomicrobiota bacterium
GGATGCTGCTGGGCCTCACGATTTATCTTTCCGGCCAGAAATATCTGCCCAAGGAGCAAGTCGCGACCCAGGCGACGCGGGCCGCTCGGCCAAAGCTGGACCGAGGCGGCCGGCTGGCCGTGATCGCGTTGATCATGCTCATCCCGGTCCTGGCCATCGCGATCGTGCCTAACAATCAAATTTTCAATGCCTATCTCGTCTGGGGCGATCAGCAGTTCGACCTCGTCTTCATGGCCAAACGGCTGCCCACCACCTGGCTCATCACGCTCGACGCCATCGTCAGCGTCAGTTTCCTCGCCCTGGTCGCGCTCTTTTATCGTTGGTATGGGAAACATTGGCGCGAGCCCGATGAGATCACCAAGATCATCATCGGCTCGATTTTTTCCGTCGCCGGGATGCTCTGTTTAGTCACCGCCGCGGCGACCCAGGGAGCGGGACAAAAGATCGGCCTCTTCTGGCCGGTGGCCTTCCACGTCCTTAATAGCATCGGCTTCGCCCATCTCCTGCCGGTGAGTCTCGCGCTTTTCGCCAAGGTCGCGCCGAAATCGATCAACGCGACCATGATCGGGCTCTACTACCTCGCGTTCTTTTGCGCCAACACCTTGGTCGGCTGGGTTGGAGGTTTCTATGAGACGATGGCGACGACTCGTTTCTGGCTCCTGCACGCTGGCTTTGCCGCCTTCTCCGGAGTCTGCTTCTTCTGCTTCAAATTCCTCCTCGGCCATCGCTTGAGCGCGGAGTCCGACCGCGCGGTGGCGGCGCCTTAAGGATCTCAACCTGACAGAGGTCAGTTCCCTGCAGGATGGCGGTAGCGGCGTGGGCTCGGTTGAATTTACAATTGCATTAGCTCGCCGGTCCCAAAAAGCGGCGGTCTGGCGTTGCTCTGTCGCGATACCGCTTGCATTGTTTTCGCCAGCGACAATGCCCAGACGACTTGTTCAACTTGCCCTGCTCGGGGCCGCGCTCCTCGCCTTGAACGCGTGCAGCACGGTCACGGAGATGGTCGAGGCGAATATTCCCGTTCGAGAAACGGGCCGACCGTCGATCGTCATCAGTCTTCGGGCACAGGAAGCCTACCTTTATCGGGGTAAGGCCCTCGTCGCTTCCTCCCGTATCTCGAGCGGCCGCGAAGGACATCGCACGCCGACCGGCCGGTTTCGGGTCCTTCGCAAAGACATCGATCATACCTCCAGTTTGTATGGCGACTACGTCTCGGGCTCGGGCCGGGTGGTCGTGGCCAACGTCGACACCCGTCGACATCGCAAGCCAAAGGGCGCACATTATGAGGGAGCACCGATGCCTTTCTTTTTGGAATTCTCCCCCGGATATGGTTTGCACCAGGGCTATCTTCCGGGCGAGCCAGCGTCGCATGGATGCATCCGGATGCCATTCTGGAAAGCGCGCCAGTTCTACAATACGGCGCACGTCGGAACGCCGGTTTTGGTGAAGCCCTAAGCTGCCGCGATTGCGCGCCGATAAACAAGATCGGCCGCGACGACATCTTCCACCGCCACGCCGACCGATTTGTAGAGGGTGATTTCCGTGTCGTTCGCACGACCCGGTTTCGTGCCGCTCAGCACTTCGCCTAGTTCCGCGAAAATGCCGCCCGCTGCGATGACGTCGCCGGATTCTTTCGACGCTGCTTCCTTTGATTCGACGTAGAGGCGGGCGTGGTCCAATGCCTCGTCGTCCAGTTCACGCCAGTTTGAGCGAGTGGCGCCGACCGCGTTGATGTGTGCCCCGGGCGAGAGCCATGCCCCGCGCAAAACCGGCGTCGTGGCCGCGGTCGCGACCACGATCACCTCGGCTCCGCGCACCGCGGCTTCGGCCGAGCCAACCGCCGTCACGCCATGTTCCCTGGCAAATCTCGCGGCATGCCGCGGGCTCCAGACCCGCACCTCGCGGAATGGCCTGACGATTCGGAGCGCTTCCAGATGGCTCCGGGCCTGCACGCCGGAGCCGAGAATCGCGAGGACTCCCACATCGCGGCGTGCGAGAAGATCGGTCGCAACCGCAGAGACGGCGGCGGTGCGCATCTCCGTGATTAAGCGACCGTCCATCGTGACCAGCGGTTCGCCGGTTTCGGGCCGAAAAAGGAGGATCATCGCGTGATGGGTCGGGATGCCTTGGTTGTGAGGGAAGAAGGTGACCAGCTTGGCGCCGAGCGCGCGACCGTGCGCGGGCATGACGCCGAAAAAACCGCCGTGCTCCGCCACTGCCAAAACCTGCCGCAGCGGTTGCTGCACTTTCCCGTCCGAGAGGTCGCGCATCGCGTCCGCCATCGCCGGGATTAATTCGTCCATCCGTAAATGCGAACGGACCTGCTCTTCGCTCAAAAACATCTCGTTAGGCGATCAGTTCACAAAACTTCTTCAGGTCCACGTTGCCGCCGGAGACGATGCAGACGAGCGGTCCCGGTCCGCATTTCCCTTGCAAAGCCGCAGCCAGAGGCAAAGCGCCCGCGCCTTCGGCAATCACCCGCGCTTTCTCTGCCATCATCCGCATCGCCCGGCGCGTCTCCTCCAGGCTCACGACTAACGATTCGTCGATCAGGGGCCGCATTCGTTTCCACATCCGGGGGAAGACGCTTTGGCCGCCGGCGCCATCGACGAAGGATCCCTTCCAGTCCTTGAACTCCTGCGGGGCTCCCGCGGCAAGCGACAATGCCATGGGAGCGGCCGTTTCCGGCTCAACGCCGATGATCCGAATCGCCGGGCGCAAGGCCTTGAGCGCGCTTCCGACGCCGGTGATCAATCCGCCTCCCCCGATGCCGGCGAGAACAGCGGTGGTGTCGGGCGCATCTTCCAAAATCTCGAGACCGATCGTGCCATGACCGGCAATGAAATTATCGTCGTCGAACGGGTGAATGAACGTTCCGTCCGCTCCCGGGTAGGCGCGCTCGTTGAGCGCCTTCCACGCCACTTCGTAGGGAACCGGAATCAGCTTCGCGCCGAGCGCTCGCATGCGCTCGACCTTCGATTCGGGCGCCGTTTCGATCACCACCACGGTGCAGGGCACGCCGGCTTGGCGTGCGGCATAGGCGACGCCCTGGCCGGCGTTGCCGGCGCTAATCGTCCAGACGCCGCGCGCTCTTTCCGAGTCGGGCAGCATCGCGACCGCGTTGGCCGCGCCGCGCAGTTTATACGCGTTGATGGGCTGGAGGTTTTCCAGTTTCAGTCGGATATCGGGGAAGTGGGCTCCCAGTTCGAGTCGAATCAAGGGCGTGCGGACGATGGTCGATGCGATCCGCTCGCGCGCCGCGCGGATTTCCGAGAGTTCAATCGGACGAACAGGTGCAAGCTTCATACGGTTCTCATTAGGATGCGAGATCGGTAAGTTAAAGTAGGCCGATGCCCAAGCCATTTTTCCTTTTCGCTCCCGGGGCTGGCGCGCCTTCGACCCATCCGTGGATGCAGCGGTGGAAGACATTGCTGGAGGAAGTCGGCGAGGTTGAAAGGCTGGATTACGATTACCAGCGCGAAGGACGAAAGCGGCCGGATCGTTTGCCGCAACTGGTCGC
>JALYOR010000360.1 GCA_030856765.1 Verrucomicrobiota bacterium
GATTCGGTCCGGGATGATGTCGTGCTCGGCGCCGTGCAATTCCGTCACGCCTTCGATGATGATCCGCCGTGTGCCCGCGCCCTCGACCTTGGCACCCATCTTGTTGAGAAAATCGGCCAGGTCACAGACCTCCGGTTCGGCGGCGGCGCCTTCGATAACGGTTGTTCCCTCGGCAAGAACTGCCGCCATCATCACGTTATCCGTCCCGAGGACGGTCGGCCCGAATTTGCCGCGCAGGTTGATCACCGCGCCTTTCAATTTCGGGGCGAAAACTTTGACGTTACCATTCTCGACCCGGACGGCGGCCCCGAGCGCTTCGAAGCCTTTGAGGTGCAGATCGATCGGGCGATCGCCGATGACGCACCCCCCGGGGAGGGAGACGGTTGCCTCCTTGCATCGGCCTAACAATGGCCCGAGCACGCAGACGGACGCCCGCATTTTGCGCACTACTTCGTAGGGCGCGCTCGACTCCACCTTCTCTGCCTTCACTGTGACCGTGCCGCTGGCCCGTTCTACTTCCGCGCCCAGGTGCATCAGGATCTGGAGCATGTAATTCGTGTCGCTCAGATCGGGAACCCGGCGCAGAACGCACGGGTCGCGGGTCAGGAGTGTGGCGGCGATGATCGGCAAGGCGGAGTTTTTCGAGCCACTGATTTTGATCGAGCCCGAAAGCGGATGTCCGCCGTGAATGAGAATCTTATCCATGCTTTGCGAAGAGGAAACGTGGGGTTCCTGCATAATCCTTTTTCGCCGCGATGTCGTGGTAATTTTGTTCCGCCAGGAAGGCACAAAGTGCGTCGGACTGGTGGTGACCGATCTCAAGCGCGAGCATCCCGCCGGGCACCAGGTGAGCCGGGGCGCGGGCGATGAGTTCGCGGATCAGTTCGTCGCCGTTTTCTCCGCCATAAAGCGCAACGGCTGGATCGTGTTGCACTTCGGGCGCGAGTTGCTCCGCTTCGCCAATCGCGACGTATGGGAGGTTGGCCACGATGAGGTCAAACGCGCCGGCCACCGGGTCGAGCAGGTGGCCTTGAAGGAAGTGAATGCGATCGGAAAGACGAAGCCGCTCAGTATTTTCGCGCGCCAAGGTGAGCGCTTCCTCGGAAAGATCGACGGCAACTAGCTCGGCCTGCGGAAAGCGGGTGGCGAGGGATAGCACAATGACGCCGCTGCCGGTTCCCACGTCGAGCAATCGAGGCCTCTCCGGCCACGGAAAGTCACAGAGATATTCGACCAGTTGTTCCGTCTCCAGGCGGGGAACGAGCGCGCGTTTATCCGAAACGAAAACGTGATCGCCAAACTCGACCGTGCCGAGAAGGTGCTGGAGCGGTTCGCCCTTTCCACGCCGTTTGACCAGTTCACGCAGGGGAGCCAGTTCCGCCTCGGAGAGCGGACGCTCGAACTCGAGGTAGAGCTCGATCCGCTTCTTGCCTAACGAATGGGCGACGAGGTGCTCGGCGTTGAGGCGTGGACTCTCGATCGCGCGTTTCTCAAAGTAGGCGGTGGTCGACTGCAGGACTTCGAGAACGGTCACGGAATCGTTAGGCGAGGGCCGATTCCTGCAGCCGTTGCTCGAGGTCGGCGTGCTGCAGTGCGGCGAGCATTTCGTTGAGATCGCCTTCGAGGACACGGTCGAGATTGTAGAGGGTCAGGCCAATGCGGTGATCGGTGATGCGGTTCTGGGCAAAATTGTAGGTCCGGATCTTTTCCTCGCGACCGCCGGAGCCGATCTGGCTCTTGCGGGTGGCAGAGTATTTCGCTTCTTCCTCGCGCTTTTTGTCTTCGAGCAGCCGCGACCGCAAAATCTTGAGCGCTTTTTCCTTGTTCTTCTGCTGGCTGCGTCCGTCCTGGCAACGCACGATGCGGCCAGTCGGGATGTACATGACCTGCACCGCGGAATCGGTCGTGTTGACGCCTTGTCCGCCCGGACCACCGGCGCGGCAAACTTCAATGCGGAGGTCTTCGGGCTTGAGTTCGAAGTCGACTTCTTCGGCCTCGGGCAAGACGGCGACTGTGGCGGTGGAAGTATGAATGCGACCTTGTGCTTCGGTGGCCGGCACGCGTTGGACCCGGTGCACGCCGCTTTCGTAGCGGAGTTTCCGGAAAACCGATTCGCCGGAGATCTTGAAAATGGTTTCTTTCAATCCGCCCAGCTCCGACGGGCTCGATTCGAGATCTTCAATTTTGAGTCCGGCCGTTTCGGCGTAGCGGTCGTACATCCGGTAAAGATCGGCCGCGAAAATGGCGGCTTCGCTGCCGCCGGTACCAGCGCGAATTTCCACGATCGCGTCGCGATCATCTGCTTCGTCCGGCGGCAGGAGTGCGACCTGCACTTCAAATTCCAGCTCGCCGACTCTTTTCTCGAGCGCGGGGATTTCATCCTGGGCCATCTGGGCCAATTCGGCGTCTTGGGAGGCGGCCAGCTCGCGGTTGTCCGCCAGTTGTTGCTGCGCGGTCTGGAACTCCTCCCATTTCGCGAGCAGACCCTTGATGCTGGCGTGCTCGCGCATCGTGTCGCTGGCCCGTTTCCGGTTGTCGAAAAGATGCGGATCGCCGATCTCGCTTTCCAGCTGCTGGAAGCGTTCGCTTTTGCGCTCAATGAGGGATTGGAAGTCCATAAACAAAAACGGCGACTGCGCGCAAAGGCACAATCACCGTTCGTTAGGTGGAATTAGCTAAGCCTTTTTACCGACGCCGGCGCGATTGGCCTTCGTGCTGCCGTAGCGGCGGGCAAATTTCTCGACGCGACCGGCCGTATCGACAAACTTCTGTTCGCCGGTGAAGAACGGGTGGCAGGCGGCGCAAATGCCGATCTTGATGTCCTGACGGGTGGAGCGGGTATGGTAGACCGTACCGCAGGCGCAGCTAATCTCGGTCTCGGTGTAGTCAGGATGAATGTCCGTTTTCATAGTAGCAAAAGGGTCGGCAAAGTAGCCGCGAAGCGCACCGGCCGCAAGTGGTGAAAAGCGCCGATCCGTTGCTCGTCGCCTGGGAGCGGACTTTGGCCTGCCGTCGGGAAGAGCCGGCGATTTTTGACTCGGAACGGCAGGTTCTTTTTCGGTTTGGCGAAATCGAAGCCTTGAGCCGCAGCTACGGAGAGGGCCTTCTGCGGAAATTACGAACTGGCGATATTCTCGCTGTCCAATTAGGGAATCACGCCGATTGGCCAGCCCTGCTTCTGGGTTGCCTGCGCCGGGGAATTGTCGTGCTGCCGCTCGAGCGGACGATGAGTGAACAGGAACGCGCCTCGGCGTTGCGGACCTGTCGGGCCGCGGGCCTGATGGCCGACGTGGAAAAAGGCTTCGAGCGACTTGAACCTGGAGATCCGATCGCTTGGGGCGATCGCCAGCCGGTTTTGCTCAAGCTGACCTCCGGGACCACGGCGGCGCCGCGCGCGATTCGCTTTCGCAGCTCCCAACTCCTGGCCGATGCGGTGCAGATTTGCGAGACGATGGGGGTTACCGACGCGGATCTGAATTTCGCGGTCATTCCGTTGTCGCACTCCTACGGTTTTAGCAATCTGGTCACGCCGCTTCTCGTTCGCGGCGTTCCGATGGCGATCAGCAACGACCGGATCCCCCGCGCGGTGCTGGCCGATTTGGCCCGGACCGAAGCCACGGTTTTCCCTGGGATGCCGCTATTTTATCAGGCGTTTGGCGAGATGAGCGAAGTTCCGCTGCTGCCGAAGTTACGCCTGTGTATTTCAGCGGGAGCGCCGCTGGTCCGGCGGGTGGCGCGGAATTTCCAGGAAAAGTTTGGGCACGCGATCCATTCGTTTTACGGCGCTTCGGAGTGCGGCGGCATCTGTTACGACCGCATTGCGGAAGACGATCGAGAAGGATTTGTCGGGCCGGCGCTGGAAGGAGTGACCTTGGAGCCGGTAGAGGCCGATGTGGACGCAACTCAGGTTCGGGTGCGCAGCGCCGCCGTGGGTGACGGATATTTTCCCGAACCCGATCCGGAAAAACTGGGCGCCGGTCACTTTCTGCCCGACGACCTGATGACGATAGGCGAGCGGGGCGTGCGGTTGGTAGGGAGACTCTCCGACGTCATTAACGTCGCCGGCAAAAAGGTGAATCCCGCCGAAGTAGAGGCGCACCTGCTGAGCCACAATCAGGTCCGGCAGGCGGTGGTATTTGGCCGGGACTCAGCACTACGCAATCAGGAAGTGGTGGCCTGCGTGGTCGCCGGAGATCAAACCGACGAGGCGGCGCTGCTCAGTTTTTGCCGCGCCCGGCTGAGCGGCTGGCAGGTGCCAAAAAGAATCTTCCTCTTGGACGAGCTCCCGGCTAATGAGCGGGGCAAAATCAGCCGGCGCGAGCTGGCCGCACATTTCCGAAATTTCTGAGGTGCACCGGGTGCCGCAGACACCCAGCTGGGCGACGGCTTACGAATAAAAGAAAAACCAACTTATCAATATGCGAAAAATCCTTCTTTCCACATTCGGCGCTATTCTTATCCTCGTGGCTTTCTCCAGCTGTTCCACCACGGTGCGAACCGACGACGGCCATGCCGTGACGACCGGCGTGCACACCCGTTAGGCACTCCCGGGGAACCGTCGCTCTAAAACCGGCGGTTCCCCTGCCTGGCGGCTCGCCTTTATTGGCTTTTCCCCTCCGCGCGAAAAAATTCTTTCCATTTCGCGTTCCTCGGGCATTTCTAGGCAAGACACTGAAAGGGCGACCTTTGGTTCGTCATTTGCTTTCTTTGTCAGCCACTGTGAACGAAGCCAGCTCACCCGTCACTCCCTCCCGCGACCTGCAGGTTCTCATTCTGGAACCCGATGGCCAGCTCGCAGCGGAGATCGTGTCGGCGCTGAACGAGGCGGCACCCGAAACGAAACTGGCGGTCGCTGGTTCGTTGGGCGAAGCGCAGCAGCTTGTGGTCGACCAAAAGCCGACCCTTTTCGTCTTGGATGTGGATGCGAGCAGTAATCTCGCACAGGAGTTTATCTACGACCTGCGGACCAGCCACCCGAAGGCACGGGCCGTCATCCTGACGGCCAGCCATTTTAACATGCAGCGCGACCCGGTCGCCTCGCTCGGGGCCATCCACTTCCTCGAGAAACCATTCCCGCGGGCCGATTTCATAACCGTGGTCGAGGCGCTTCTGGCTCCCGGCGACCCGGGCGATGGCGAACGATTTCAAGGCACCCTGAGCGATCTGCACATCGCGGATATCATCCAGCTGAAGTGCATCAGCGGGGCGACCTCGATGTTGGAATTCACCGGCCCGCGCGGGGAAAAAGCCCGCGTCTATTTCGAAAACGGCCAGGTGCGCCACGCCGCCACGCCTGGCCAGCAGGGCCTGACCGCGTTCAACGAAATCGTGGATTGGAAAGGGGGCGTGATCTCCGAAGTGTCGGTTCCGCCCGGGACGCCGCATACTATCGATCTCGACTGGCAAATCCTCCTGATGGAGGCGGTGCGCAAAATGGATGAAACGCGCGGGGCTCACTCAAACGAGCCCTCCAGCGCGCCCGCGCCTGCGGAGACAACGCGGAAGGTCCTCGTGATCGACGACAGCGCGATGCTGCTCAGTTTCGTCAAAGAGATACTGGAGGAGAATCGGTATGAAGTCGTGGTCGCGGAGACGGGCGAGGAAGGACTGACGGCCGCCCGGAGTGTGGCCCCCGATCTCATCCTCCTCGATTTTATTCTGCCCGACATGAAGGGAGACGAGGTCTCTCGACGTCTGGTGAACGATCCGGCCACGGCGAAGATTCCAGTGGTTTATGTTTCGGGATTTGGCAGCGACCTGCAGCCGAACCGCTCCGAGATCCCAAACGTGATTGGCGCTCTGAACAAGCCTTTCACCTCTGAGGTCCTGATCGAAGCGGTGGAGAAATATCTCGCTTTCGGGGCGAACGGTCCTGCCCAGTCGCAATCGCCGTCAGAACTGGCCCCGACACCCACACCGGTCGAGAAGACAGTTCCGAATGATTCGTTAGGCGAAGAAAAGACCGCGCCGGTGCGTGAATTTAGACCGCCGCCAGGGGTCCCGTCAGCCCCGATCGAGCGGGCGCAGTCGTCTCCAGTCTTGGCTTCCGCGCCGCTTATTAAGCCGCCCGAAATCACACGCCCTGCGCCCGCGTTACGGGAGAACGCCGCCCCTCCCTCGAGCAGCGCCTATTTTAGCGGAGACTCCAGCTTCTTCTCTCTGCATTGGGCGCTGCAAACGATCGCCCGCGAAAAATTGACCGGCACGCTCCGCGCTTTCTGGACGAAGGATTCGGTCGAACTCCTGGCTCGCGAGGGCCGCGTCGTCCTCGTCACCACGCGCAACCCCGCTCTTTACTGCGAGGAAGCGCCGGTCACGCTGCTCAATGTCGCGGCCGAGGAGATCGAAGCGGCTCGCTCCCGCCAGGCGCGGGATGGTTGCCCGACTTTCGTCACTTTGGCCAATGGCCGGCTCATTTTGCGCGAGCCGGCACTGCAGTTGGTGCAGCATTACGGGCAGAAACTTTTCTCGCAGCTCTGGACCGAGCGGGTTCGTTTCATCTTTGAGCAGCAGACCTTGCCGGAATTCGCGCGGGAACTCCCCACGGCCGAAGACGAGATTGATCAATGGGCGTTAAGCACGTTGCGCTTCGTTCAATACCAGGAGCTGGATCCGAAAGCGCTGGCCGAAACTTCCTCGGTGCCGGCCTATACCCGGGATGGCTATGAGCGGGTGCAGGAGCTGCGCCTGACGGTGGCCGAAGCGCAGTTCGCTTCGCAGTTCAACGGCAGCCGCTCAATTGCCCAGATTTCAAAAAATCTCCGGCTCGACATCAAATTTGCGCGGCTCACCCTCTTCCGCTTTCTCGCGCTCGAGATCGTGGAGTGCTGGCCGGCGCAGCTCTCGCAAAAGCCCGAGTCGCGCGCTGGGATTCGCGGGCTGTTCGGTCGTTAGGCGGGGCCACCCGGGAAGGCGAAAGCCTGCTCACGAGAGGAGTCGAACCTCCACGGGTTTCCCCATACGGTCCTGAGCCGTACGCGTCTGCCATTCCGCCACGTGAGCGTCGCGCTGAGCGGCCTGTAAATTGCGCGCCGCGGCCCTAACCGCAAGCGGCGATTGAACGCCCGCCGGAGCGACGGGGCTACACTGCCCGACGTTTGCGCGCACGCGATTCGATCGCGCCGGCTTTGCGCCGTTTGCCGAGCGAGCGCAGGAGGTCGGCGTAATTGGAGGCGCCGATCTCGTAATCTTCCGGCGGCGATTCCCCATCTTCCCAAACCCGGAGCGATTCGCGGTAGAGTTCGCTGGCGCGTTCGAGTTCGCCCCGCGAATGGTAGACCACCGCAAGGTTGCAATTCGACTGGGCCACGTCGGCGTGACCGTGGGGGCTCACTTTGCGACGAATCGCCAGCGCGCGGCGATGCATTTTCTCCGCTTCCTCGTAGCGGCCTTCGCTGGTGTAGAAAACACCGAGGTTGTTCAGCACCGCGGCGACATCGGTGTGCTCGGATCCGAGCTGTTTCTCGTAGAGTTCCAGCGCTTGCAGGTAACACGGCTCGGCGGCGGTCTGCGGGCCGCGCTGCCGATAGATGAGGGCGAGGTTGTTAAGCAGTGTTCCGAGATCGGAGGGGGGGATATCTTCAAGTTCGCGCCCGGCCTTGATCGCTTTCTCATAGTAGGCGACCGCTTCCTCCTCGCGGTCGGTGAGGTCGCACAAATAGGCCAGGCGACGCGCCAGCCGGTAGACCGCCCGCTCGTCGGGCGGCTCCATCGTTTCGGTGACCCGGAGCGCCTGCGCCAGGAGCGCGCCCGCTTCGGCATCGTTTCCTTTAAGCTCGTGGATTTCGCCGAGTCGTTCCTGGCTGAGCGCGAGCGAGGGGTGCGGCGCGGGAAAGATCCGCTGCGCCAGTTCGTAAGCGGTCTCGGCGACCCGCAACGCCTCCGCCAGCCGGTCGCCCGCCCGCAAAGTTTCCAGTTTCTCCTGGAGAATGTGCCAGAGTTTTTCCTCGCCTCTCACCAGCCTTCGCTCAGCTGGCTGACGAGCTGGGTGGCCAGTTGCTCCGCCGCCAAAGGGAGGGCCTGTCGTTCGTCAGAGGTGATATCTGGACCTACGAAAAAACTGGTCGTGCCGCTCACTTCCCTGGGCGGGGCGAGGACCTTGCCGCTACGGCGTGCGACGAGCGAATAGCGAATCCGCAGGGCCAGGTTGAATTCGGTCGTGGCCAGCACGTTGCCTCGCACGGAGCGCGCCGGAGCGCGGGTGATACGGGTGATTTCCCCTTTCAGAATGGCGTCGGCTTGGTCATCACCGGCGATCCGATAGGTGCCATCCTGCTGGAATTGCTTGATTACGCTGTCGGTCACCAGGACGGCGATGCGCGGGACGAGAGTCTTATTATCGAAAGTCGGGATCGCGATGCTGTGAACCGAACGCAGATAATACGGCTGGACCGGCCCGAGATGGTAACCGGCGCATCCGCCTAACGAGAGGAGGAGGAGAGCGGCGCCGAGAAGCCTTTTCACCACTAGGGCGTGGCCGACGGTTCGGGTGAGGCCGACGTTTCGGGTGTGGCCGCGGGTTCGGGCGCGGTCGAGGGTTCGGGTGTCCCGGTCGCCTCCGGAGTGACCGGAGCATCGGGAGCGGTGGAACCGTCGGTGGTGGCGGGCGGCGGGAGCGAGTCGGTATCAGCGGGCGGAGGTAATGGCGCGATGTCGTTGGGATTCCCCCGCATTTCCGGCGGGACCGGTGCGTTTTGCACATTGCTCGGCGGCGGCGCGCCGGTCAGCGAGTTGCTGGCCGGTTTCTTAGGTGCGCCCTTGGCTCTGCGCTCGGCGATTTCGGCGGCCGATTGGAGGGCGGCATCGCCCACTTTCGAACGCAGCTGCTCGATGCGCTTCTTCGCCTGTGCGCTCTCGGCCGAGCCGGGCTGCTGGCGGATCACTTCATTGTAGTAGAGGACGGCGGCCCGATAGTTCTTGGCCTTGTCGTAATACTTGGCGATTTCGAGCGAACCCTTGGTCAGGCGATGCTCGAGCAGACCGAGATTGGTTCGTGCCTGGGCGGCTTTTTCACTTTTCGGGAAGCGGAAGAGGAAATCTTGAAACGCCGTCCGGGCCCGGTCGGCGGCGTC
>JALYOR010000377.1 GCA_030856765.1 Verrucomicrobiota bacterium
GTTTGAGCGGCTCGCCTATTTCGCCCTCGATCCCGATTCGCAGCCTCACAAACTTGTCTTCAACCGGACGATCACCCTGCGCGACACCTGGGCGAAGGAAGCGAAAAAGTAGAAGCGTGGCGGCAAGTTCGGCTAGAACTGACCCAGCGCTCGGTCCATTCGGGCGAGCACCTTCTCTTTCCCGAGAATCTCCATCAGATGGTAAAGACTCGGGCCGGCGTTGCTGCCGGTGAGAGCTAGCCGGGTCGGATGCACCAGCACCTTCGCTTTTGTTCCTAACTCCGCAGCGGTGGCCTTGAGTGCAGTTTCAAGTGACGAGGCATCGAAGTTTTCCAAGCCGGTGAGCGCATCCCGCAACGCTTTCAGCAGGGGCTTGTTCTCCGGTACGAAATGTTTCGCCGCGCCTTCCGCCTGATATTCGATCTCGTCCGTGAAGTAGAAGCCGCCATAGGCCGGCAGCTCGCTAAAGATGCGAAACTTCCCTTTGCAGGTATCGAGCGCGGAGCGAACATATTCGTCAGAAAATTTCGTCAGGTCGACCCCGGCGCGGACGAGCGCCGCGCGGGCCATCTCGTGAAAACGTTCGTCCGGAAGTTCGCGCAGATATTCGCCGCTCAGCCAGGTGCATTTGTCCAGATCGAAGGCGGCGTTTTTACGATTGAGTTTTTCCAAGTCGAAAAGCCTAACGACCTCTTCGATGTCAATTTTTTCGCGGTCGTCCTTGGGCGACCAGCCGAGAAGGCAAAGGAAGTTGCGCACCGCCTCCGGCACGAATCCTTGCTCAATGTAGGTGTTGATGCTCGCGCCGGTATCGCGCTTGCTCATTTTCGAGCCGTCCTGATTGAGGATGAGCGGGATGTGGGCAAACCGCGGCGGCTGCGCCCCGAGCGCGCGGTAAAGCTCGATGTGTTTTGGTGTGTTCGAGAGATGATCCTCGCCGCGGATGACGTGGCTGATCTTCATCTCGATGTCGTCGACCACATTGACGAAGTGAAAAATCCACGAGCCATCCGGCCGGCGGATCGTCATATCGGGATGCGTTTCCGGGTTCGTGAGGTCGAAATCGATCTGACCGCAGACCAGGTCGTCGAGGACCACGTGCTCCCGTGGCGAGCGGAAACGGATCGCGCCGTTTTCTGCAAAGAGGTGACCGGCGGCGCCCAGTTTCGCGAGGTGCCGCTCGTAGATGGCGGTGCGTTCGCTCTGGAAATAGGGACCAAATTCGCCGCCAACCTGCGGGCCTTCGCCCCAGTCGAGACCCAGCCAGCGCAACCCGTCGTAGATCGCCTGCGCGGCTTCGGCGGTGTTGCGTGCTTGATCGGTGTCCTCGACCCGAAGGACGAAGGTGCCGCCGGTGTGGCGGGTGAAGAGCCAGTTGAAGAGGGCCGTGCGCGCCCCGCCGATGTGGAGAAACCCAGTGGGCGAAGGAGCGAAGCGAACGCGGACGTTGGAACTCATGAGGCTCTAATCCTGTAGGAAAGCGACCTGCGCCGCAAATCCCGCAGGCGATCGACATCACTCCACTGCTGTCATGCCGAGTCGCCGAAGGAGGGCGAGGGACCTCGCTACTGCAAGTGACGCCTTCGCTGATTCGCAGACACAGATTGCAACTGCGAGGGCCCACTCCGCGCTCCGCCGGATCGGGATGACAAGAGCAGAGAGGCGACGACGGTCGCCATTTCTGCGCGCGCTCCTAAAAAACGTGCAATCGCACTGCGCGCGCTCACCGAAGAGCCTGCAATCGCACGCTTTGTCATCCCGAGTCGCCGAAGGACGGCGAGGGACCTCGCAGATGCAATCGACGGCAGCTGCAGACGAGGATACCCGGATTGCAATCGGGAGGTCCCTCGCAGCGCTGCGCTGGCTCGGGATGACAGCAAGAGAGCCAGAGCAGATTTTACTCGAGAAAAATTTTGCCGGCTCGCCGGCGGACATGGCGGCCGCGGGCGAGATTGATCTTCGCGGGAGCGCCGCCGGCGACCAGGCCCTTTACCTTTTCGATTACCTCGAAGCTCGTCTCGGAGACCCCCTGCTGAAGAAGCCACTTTCGAATGGTGCGGCGTTGCAGCGGAGACGAGAGCGCGCGCAGTCGCTTCACCTCCAGTTCTGGCTCATTTGTTAGGCCAGCAGGCGTGAGCGTCTCGAGAAAATCGTCCTCTGCCGCCAGGATCGCAGCCGTCCGCCAAATCGTGGCGCGAAGATTCCGGCCAAATTGCTTTTCCAGGCGCGGAACAATTTTATGCCGGACGCGATTGCGCCGGGCCTGCAACTCATCGTTCGAGGAATCGTCGCGATATTTCAGCCGCTCCAGCTCCACGTAGCGATCGATCTCGACCCGCCAGACGCCGAGCAATGGGCGCACCATCTCGAGCGAGCCATGACGCGACTGCGCACGCATCGCTCCCAAACCGCGTCCGCCGCTGCCACGAAAGAGGTTGAGCAGGAAAGTCTCGACCTGGTCGTCCGCATGATGCCCCAGAAAAATCGTCGAGCAGCGACGTCGGCGGCCAAGCCGTTCGAAAAAAGCGAGGCGCTCGCGGCGGGCGGTCGTTTCAATCGAGCGCTTGGTCGCGCGGGAAATCGACGCCACATCGGCCGAGCCGAGTTCGCATGAAAGACCGTGCTTTTCAGCCAGACGCGCGACGAAATGCGCGTCGGCCTTTCCGGCGCGGCCGCGCAAGCCGTGCTCAAAATGGCAGACGACCAGCCGGCCATAGCCTAACGACAGCAGCCAGTGCAGGAGGACAACCGAGTCACGACCCCCGGAGACGCCAACGAGATAGCGACGTTCGTGCGGCAGGCCGGCCAGGCACTCCCTCCCCCACTCTGTCGGCGGCCGCAGTTTCATGGCGCGGCGCTTTTCAAACCCTGCTCGCCCAGCCAGGGAAGATGTCGCCTAACGATTCGCTTCAGCCCGAACGGCTCGATCGCCTTGTCTCGAATGTGCGAAATCGCTTCTTCCACCGAATCGGTCACGTAAACCAGCTTCAGGTCGTCCGCGCCGATCATTCCCAGCCGCGCCATCTTCTCCAAGAGGGCCGTCAATTCCTTCCAGTAATCGGTTCCCATGACCACGATGGGAAAGTCGCGGATCTTGCCCGTCTGGATGAGGGTGAGCGCTTCGAACAACTCGTCGAGCGTGCCGGCGCCGCCCGGCATGACGACGAAGGCGTAGGAATATTTGATGAGCAGCGTCTTGCGGACAAAGAAATACTCCATCGTGACGGAGCGATCGAGGTATTCGTTAGGCGCCTGCTCGAAAGGGAGCTTGATATTGCAGCCAACGGAGCGCCCGCCCACCTCCTTCGCCCCACGATTCGCCGCTTCCATGATTCCCGGCCCGCCCCCGGTCATGACCGTGAAGCCGAGCCGCGCAATCTCCGCGCCCATCTGCCGCGCCAGCTCATAATGCGGGCTGTCGGGTTTGACCCGGGCCGAACCAAAAACCGTCACGCAGGGACCGACGAAATGGAGAGCACGAAAACCGCGCAGGAAATCGGCCATCACGCGGAAGAGAGTGAGAAACTCATCGAGCCGCGAATGCGGCCCTTCCAGCATCATCTCATCGGCCCGCTCCGGCGGCGCAGTAGCCGGCGATTCGGTAGGCCCGGCGCCGGCCATGGGCGAAGACGTTTGGTTCACACTATTGGCTTATCAACACTCGCGGCGTTACTGAATCCCGGGAGAACTTTCTCTCCTCGTGCGCATTGCAGCCTAACGAATCCGAGGGATCATCTCGTTGACCCGAGGCAATCCGGTAATCTTCTCCACCAACCCCTTTGATGGCGCTGCCCACTCC
>JALYOR010000015.1 GCA_030856765.1 Verrucomicrobiota bacterium
AGTTTTTGCCGATAGGACAAGGTCGCAATCTTGGCTCCCTCCGCCCGGTCGTTGAGAAAACCTGCCTCGACTAGCACGCCCGGGATTTGGAGATCGCGCAGAACGTGAAACCGCGCGTGGCGCACGCCGCGGTCGAAGACCGACACCTGGGAAAGGATGGAAGCATGCACCGCGGTCGCCAGTGCCACGTTGGCGGAGTCGTGCGTGTTTCCCTGGTACCACTGCGTGTCGGCCGACCCGGGGTGGTCCTCGGTGGAAGCATTGGACGGCACACCAGCCGGGGCGAGGGCGTAGCTTTCCACGCCCGAACCGCTGCTGGCGGAATTAAAGTGGATGCTGATGAAGAGGGCGTGGGCAAAGCGATTGGCGAAGGCGACCCGGTCCTCGAGCGAGATTTCTTCATCGCCAGCCCGGGTCATTTCCACCTTGAACCCGGCGCGCAAGAGTTCCTCGCGTGCGGTCAGGGCGACATCGAGCGCGTATTGCTTTTCGCTGCCCCAGCGGCCAGAGGCGCCGCTATCCTCGCCGCCGTGGCCGGGATCGAGCACCACCGTCTCGATTTTACCGGCCTCGCGAATCTTGTTCGGCCGCAGGACCGGCTCGATGATTTTCGCCACATCGAGGGCTGAGATCAGGTTTTCATCGTCCCGCGCGAGGAGGGGGAAGTTGCTGAAGAAGCGGACGCCATTAATGAGAAACTCGTTCGTCCCGCCCTGCGCCTGGAGGGCGCGATGCTCGCCGCGAAGCGAAACGTTCCGGCTGGCTCGCGTGAATTTCGGGAAGCGATAGAACTGCGCCACGTTGGCGAAGCTGACGTAATCGCGGCCTTCCGCCTGAACGATTTTCCAATCCTCAGCCGCGAGCCGGCCGCTCACTCCAAGCAGGAGCACGCCTAATAGAATGATACGCCATCCTCGCACGACCGGAACCTGCCAAGCCGGTCCTCGCTCGCAAGCGTTATGGTAGTGCAATGAGCTTACGCCACCCTAATTTTCCACGCCGTCGGGAGCGGTGAACTACCCTTCTGTCGCGCTTTCGGTGTGGCGCTTCGCGGCGGGTTCGAAAGTACAAGCTTCGCTTCCTCGTCCGCTGAGGTCGATACTCAATCCCGCCCGACACGATGAGGAATGCTCCTCATTGAGTTCGACAGCACGAGACGGGGAGGCCGGGGGGATCATCGCTGGTTCCGACCACGGTGGACACTGGGAGTGGCGCGGGCGCCTTCCCGGCTGACGGTTGTGCATAATCAAGAGCGTGGCCCAGCTGATCGTGCCGCCGAATCGGCTTAATCAGAAACTGCGCGCGGTCACCTCTAAAATTGTCATCCCGATCCGGCGAAGCGCGGAGAGGGACCTCTCAGTTGCCAAAGGCGCTCACGCGCTAAAAGAGGGGGCGGCAAATGGCAAGAGCGAGGTCTCTCACCGTCGTGCGGCGGGTTCGGGATGACAGAAATAAATGCCTAACGTCCGGGGCGGTCCCGCCCCTCAGCCGGTGTCGTGATCGGGAGCGCGCGGAACGTGGTGAGGACGTTAGGGGATCGGAGTCAGGGCCGCCAGCTGCGCCCAGGCGTTCCCATGTCTCGTCTGAGAGACGGGCCTTGCTTTATAGCTGCAGCCAGCGGCGCAGATGCGCATCGAGTATGAGGGAGTCGGCGAATAAGAGCTGGCCGACGACTTTCAGTACGAGGGTGGATTCGACGGTGGCTACTGGGCTTCGACCGCTCCGGGACGTTTAGACCGGCCGCCTTCCAATCTGCGAGTCCTGCGGAGTGGTGGCGAATCAGAGCCGCGCGCCATCCGGCGCGGTGAAGGCGGAAGGAGCGGCCGTCCCGGTGTTTCGCGTCGCGGCTGGTTCGAAGAGGAGGACTTCGGCTTCCTCGTCGGCCGCGGTTCGATGTTCGACTCCGTGCGGCACGACGAGGAATTCGCCGGGATCGAGCTTGATCGTGCGGTCGCGCATTTCCACCCGCATTCGGCCACGCCAGACGAAGAAGAGTTCATCCTCCTCCTCGTGCGCGTGCCACGGGAAGACGCCTTTGAATTTAACCAGTTTCACTTCCTGGCCATTGAGCTCGCCCACCACCTTTGGCCGCCAATGTTCGGCGAAGAGGGCGAATTTCTCCGGCAGGTTCACTTTTTCCATCACGATGATTCTAGCACGTCGCCGCCCGGTCTTTTCGTTTTGCAAACGCCCGGGGCTCTTCGATGATTGCTCCCCATGGCGGAAATTCCCAAGGCTTACGAACCACCGGCCGTCGAGGCAAAGTGGTATGCGCGCTGGTTGGCCGACGGCGTTTTCACCGCCGATCCGGCATCGCCGAAGCCCGCTTACTCGATTGTCATCCCGCCGCCTAACGTCACCGGCGTCCTGACGCTCGGCCACGTCCTCAACACTACCATCCAGGACATCCTCGCCCGGCGCGCGCGCATGCTCGGCAAGGAAGTCCTTTGGCTTCCGGGGGTCGATCACGCCGGCATCGCCACCCAGACGGTGGTGGAGAAAAAGATCCGCAAAGAAGAAGGCAAAACCCGGCGCGATCTCGGGCGGGAGGAATTTCTCCGCCGCGTCTGGGAATGGAAGGAGAAACATGGCGGCCTCATCATCGAGCAACTGAAACGGCTCGGCTGTTCCTGCGATTGGTCGCGCGAGCGGTTCACCATGGACGCCGACTATTCACCCGCGATCGAGCGGACGTTTGTCGATCTCTACCGCAAAGGTCTCATTTATCGCGGGCGCCGGATGGTCAACTGGGACCCAGTCGCGTTGACCGCGCTTTCCGATGAGGAAGTGATCCCGACCCCGCAGAAATCGGCGCTTTATTATGTGCGCTACGAACTGGTCGATGAACCGGGCAAGTATATCGAGGTCGCCACGACGCGTCCGGAAACGATCATGGCCGACGTCGCGCTGGCCGTTCACCCTCACGACGAGCGTTATCGCCCTTCGTTAGGCAAGAAAGTCTGGCGGCCGCTCGATCGGGCGAAGATTCCGGTGATCGGCGACGAGGCGATCGATCCGGAGTTCGGCACCGGCGTGCTCAAGGTCACGCCCGCGCATGACAAGGTCGATTTTGAGATCGGGCAGCGCCACGGGCTTTCCGTGACCGACGTTCTCCACCCTAACGGGAAGATCAACTGCCCTGCAGTCCCCGATCTCGATGGCCTCGATCGTTTCGCTGCGCGCAAAAAAGCCGCCGACATGCTGGCGGAGAGCGGTTTGCTGGCGAAAGAAGAGCCGCACGAGAGCACGGTTGGATTCAGCGAGCGCGCCGGTGTCCCGATCGAGCCGCGGCTGAGCGAGCAATGGTTTTTGAAATATCCGCGCGTCGAGCAGGCGCGGGCCGCGGTCGGGAGCAAGACTCATTTCCGTCCCGAACGTTGGGAATCTGTTTATCAGCACTGGCTCGAGAATATTCAGGATTGGTGCATCAGCCGGCAGCTTTGGTGGGGCCATCGCATTCCGGTCTGGTATGCGAACGACGATCCCGCGCGACTCCACGTCGATCTCGAGCCCCCGCCTGATCCGGAAAACTGGACGCAGGATCCCGACGTGCTCGACACCTGGTTTTCCAGTTGGCTCTGGCCCTTCGAGACGATGGATGAAGCGACGCGAGCGAAATTCTATCCGACCAGCGACCTCGTGACGGCGCCCGACATCATCTTCTTCTGGGTCGCGCGCATGATCATGGCCGGGTTGGAATACACCGGGCAGGCTCCGTTTGAGAACGTCTTCTTCACCGGCCTGATCCGCGACGGCCAGGGCCGTAAAATGAGCAAATCGTTAGGCAACTCCCCCGATCCGCTCGACCTGATCGCGAAATATGGCGCGGATGGATTGCGCTTCGGCCTGATGCGGATCGCGCCTAGCGGACAGGATATCCGTTTCGACGAGAAGCAGATCGAGGAAGGACGCAATTTTGCCAACAAGCTTTGGAACGCGACTCGTTTCCGGCAAATGCACGGCGGCGAACCCGAAGGCGAGATCAATCCTGCGCTCCTCACCAGCGACGACAAGTGGATCCTGCTCCGCCTCGATGACGCGATCCGCGCAGTCACCCAGGCGCTCGAGGAATACAATTTCAGCGAAGCGGCCCAGGCGCTCTATCGTTTTTTCTGGAGCGAGTTCTGCGACTGGTATTTGGAAGCGAGCAAGGCCTCCATCGGTCTCCCGGGAGAAGGCGAGCCGGACGCGCGCAAGACGAACACGCTCGCGGTGATCGATTTCGTTCTCAGCCATACCCTGCGTCTTTTTCATCCCTTCATGCCGTTTATTACCGAGGAGCTTTGGCACGGGCTCGGGTTCAATGCCGATTTGCCTGACGACCAAGGCGCCCAAACGATCCAGTTCGCCCGCTGGCCGCAGCCGCTTGACGACGCTTTCAAACAGCATTACCGGCTTGCGCCTAACGACGAAAAATTCGCGAACGACAAGTACGAAGTCGTGACCACGGCGCGTCGTTTGCGACGCGATTTTAACATTGCCTCGAACAAGCGGGTCCGTTTCGTTCTCTCCCCCTCGCGGGCCCTGCCGGAGGAGGAAATCGCCTCGCTCCAGATCCTGCTCAACGCCGAACCGTTCGAGCTCTCGGAGAAATACGAGCCGCCCAAAGGCACCCCCACTGCGCTCACGCCGCTGGGACAGATTTTCCTGCCGCTTGAGGGCTTGATCGATCTCGAGGCAGAGAAGATCCGGCTGGGGAAAGAGATCGCGAAGATCGAGGCTGAGCTGATCACGGTGCGGAAGAAACTCGCGAACGAGAATTTCGTCACCAACGCGCCAGCCCCGGTGGTGGCCGAGCACCGCCAACGGGAAAGCGATTTCGCGCAGCAGCTTGTCCAGCTAGAGAGCATGTGTGATTCGTTAGGCTAGTCTTTGCATGATTGCCGCGAGGAGACGCAGTGCGTTATAATCGCTCCCGGATGGCACGGCTGCTCAAATTCCTCTTGTGGCTCGGCATCGCAGTGCTTGGCGCAGGGGCCGTGGCGGTGATGGCGCTGGCCCGCGGCGAACCGATCAACGCCCTTTGGATCGTGACCGCAGGTCTTTGCGCGACGGCGATCAGCTACCGGTTTTACAGCAAATGGCTCGCGGCCAAAGTCCTCGTCTTGAATGACGAACGCGCCACGCCCGCGCTTGTGGTCGATGACGGAAAAGACTTCGTCCCGACGAATCGCTGGATGGCATTTGGCCATCACTTTGCCGCTATCGCGGGGCCCGGCCCACTGGTGGGGCCAGTCCTGGCGGCGCAATTCGGTTATCTGCCGGGCGCTCTCTGGATCCTGATTGGAGCCACGTTAGGCGGAGGTGTGCACGACATGATCGTGCTCTTCGCTTCGGTGCGCCGGCGCGGCAAAACGATCGGTCAGATGGTGAAAGACGAAATCGGCAGCGTGGTCGGAGCGCTCGCGCTGGTCAGCGTGCTCGCCATCATGATTATCCTTCTCGCGGTCCTCGCTCTCGTCGTGGTGCAGGCGCTGGCCAAGAGCCCCTGGGGTGTTTTCACGATCGCGATGACGATTCCGATCGCGCTGCTGATGGGCATCGGACTGCGGAGCGGTCGCGTCGGAGTCGGTTGGATCACGATTTTCGGTTTGTTAGGCCTGGTCTTCTCGGTCTGGGGCGGCCAGTTCCTGGCCAACTTTCCTACGCTCGAAAACGCGTTTCGACTGGACCAGAAATCGCTCGCCTGGGCGTTGATGTTTTACGGCTTTGCTGCCTCGGCGTTGCCCGTCTGGCTGCTCCTGACTCCCCGCGATTATCTCAGCACTTTCCTCAAGCTGGGCACCGTGGCCGCCCTCGCCCTCGCGGTCATCGTGATCCATCCGACGTTGCAAATGCCGGCGCTGACGCGTTTCGTCGACGGCACAGGACTCGTCTTCGCCGGTCCGGTTTTTCCCTTCGTCTGCATCACGATCGCCTGCGGCGCGGTCTCCGGTTTCCACTCGCTTATCGCCTCCGGCACCACGCCGAAAATGATCGAGCGCGAGTCGCGCATCCGGTCGATCGGCTATGGCGCGATGGTGACCGAGATGATGGTCGCGTTGATGGCGCTGATCGCAGCCTGTGTCCTGCAACCGGGCCAGTATTTTGCCATCAATGCCAAGGGCGCGCCGAGTGAAGTGGTGGCGCAGGTTTCGGCCGCCGGGTTCCCGGTCACCGAAGGCGAAATGAAGCAGTTGGCGAGCGATCTCGGTGAAAGCACCATGTTTGGCCGGGCGGGCGGGGCGCCCACTTTTGCCGTCGGCATGGCGCACATGTTTGCCCGCATTACCACGAACCAAACTGCGCTCGCGCTCTGGTATCACTTCGCGATCATGTTCGAGGCGCTCTTTATTCTCACTACCCTCGATGCCGGGACGCGGGTCGGGCGTTTTCTTCTCCAGGACTTGTTAGGCCAGGCCTGGCGACCGCTCGGCGATACGAAATCATGGGGCGCCAATATTTTCGCCAGCGCGTTGCTGGTCGCCGCCTGGGGCTGGTTTCTTTATCAGGGCGTGCTCGATCCGTTAGGCGGGATCAATAGCCTCTGGCCGCTCTTCGGTCTGGCCAATCAGCTCCTCTCCGTCATCGCGCTCTGCCTCGGCACCACCATCCTGATCAAAATGGGCAAGGCCCGCTACGCCTGGACGACCCTGGCGCCGCTCGTTTTCATGATCGTGGTCACTTTTTCGGCCGGCTACCTGAAAGTCTTCTCGCCCGATCCGCGCATCGGTTTCCTGAGCGGTGCGAACAAGATTGCGCTCGATGCGACCGCCACCATCGATACCGCACGGCAGGCCTTCATCTGGCGGATCGATGCGGTGGTCGCGCTCTCTTTTCTGGTCCTCGTCCTCGCCATCGTCGCGGGTTGCGCCTGGCAATGGTGGCAGCTCTTGCGCGGGACCAAGCCGGTTGTGTTGCACGAAAGTGAATTTGTTTCGCTGGCGCAGGTCCGCCCGGCAATCCGTTAGGTCGAATGCGCGAAAACGAGATGCTGGCCGTGGTCGAGGCGTTGGCGCGTCAGCCGACGGCGCCGTTTCATGAGGACGCGGTGCGAGCCGAGATCGAGGCGCAACTGGGATTGCTGCCGCACGTGAAATTCGAGCGCGATGGCTTTGGTAATGTCCTCGCCCATTACCGGCGGGGCCGAAGCGCGAGCCCCGTTTGGGCGCTGGCGGCACACATGGATCATCCCGGTTGGGTCCGGAGCGAGGGAGGTGAGATGAAGTTTCTCGGATCCGTCGCAGAACAGTTTCGCCAAAATCCCGAGACGAAATCGTTCGGTGATTTCGCCATGTGGGACCTGGAGCCATTTGTCATCCGCGATCGGCAGATTCACTCTCGCGCCTGCGACGATTTGTTAGGCTGCGCCGAGATTCTCTGCGTCTTGCGCGAGCTCGAAGAGACGAACGCGAATGCGCACTGCATCGGACTTTTCACCCGCGCGGAGGAAGTCGGATTCGTCGGCGCGATCAAGCTGGCGCAGTTCGAGATACTCCCACCCGGGGTGACGATTCTTTCCCTTGAGACGAGTACGCCCCGGGGTACCGCCGAGTTCGGAAAAGGTCCAATTGTGAGGGTGGGGGACAAAGTTTCAACTTTTGACGGAACCGCGACTGCGCGGCTCTTGATCGCGGCGGCAGAAGAGCAAATCCCGGTGCAGCGGTGTCTGCTCGATGGCGGAACCTGCGAAGCAACGGCTTACCAGCTTTATGGGTACACCTGCGCCGCGGCCAGTCTCGCCCTCGGGAATTATCACAACGTCACGCCGGAGGGAACGATCGCGGAGGAGTACGTCGCGATCGATGACTTTGTCGGAATGGTGCGTTTATGCCTGGCGCTGGTCTTGCGCCGGGGCAAAGGGAATGACCCGCAGGAGATTTTGCGAAAAAAGCTGGAAGCGAACGCGCAGCGTTATCGCCCGTTTTATCGGACGACATAGCGTTTAGCTCCGCGCAGCGGCTAGACGGCGTCGAGACGCACGCCGCGTTTTTCGCGAATGAAGATCGCGCCGACGATCACGGTGATGACCGCGAAGAGGATCGGATAGGCGAGACCCATGAAGTTGTTGCCCGATTGCGCCACGAGCGCCGAGGCGATGAGCGGCGTGAGCCCACCCAGCACGCCGATCCCGAGGTGATAGGGCAACGACATTGCGGTGTAGCGGATGCGAGTCGGGAATAGCTCAACCAGGAACGCCGCCAGCGGCCCGTAAGTCATGGTCCCGAAAAGCATCTGAAACGAAACCAGCGCGACGAGCATCGGGACATTCAGCGGGGAGGAGAAATGGAGCAGGGCGTGATAAACCGGGAGGAAGAAAATCGCCGCGAGCCCGCAACCAGTGAGGATGACCGGTTTGCGACCGATGCGGTCGGAGAGCGCGCCGAAGATGAGATAGAACGGCGTAGTCAGGACGAGCGACCAGGCGAGAATTATGTTGCTGGTGGCAAACTCGACCCGCGCCACTTTCTGCAAAAAAAAGAGCGCGTAGAACTGACCGGTATACCAAACGACGCCGTGTCCGGCGACCGCCCCGAAGAGCGCCAGCAGGCCGAGACGCAGGTTGGTTTTGTTAAGAAAGCTCTCGCGGAGCGGATTGGACGAAAGTTTGCCGGCGGCTTTCGCCCGGGCGAAGAGGGGCGACTCGGCCATGCGCGCGCGAATGTAATAGGAAATCAGGAGAAGCAGGATCGAGCAGAGAAATGGCACACGCCAACCCCAGGCGTTGAACGCGACCTCGCCTAACGAACGCTGGGTGGCCAGAATAAGGCCGAGCGACATGAGGAGCCCGAGGGTGGCAGTGGTCTGGATCCAGCTCGTGTAGAAGCCGCGGCGCGCATCGGGCGAGTGTTCAGCTACGTAAGTCGCGGCGCCACCGTATTCACCGCCCACCGAGAGACCTTGCAGCAGTCGAAGCAGGACGAGAAGCACCGGGGCCATGAGGCCGATCGATTCGTACGTCGGCAGCAGGCCGATGGCGAAAGTGGAGCCGCCCATCAGCAGCAAGGTGATGAGAAAGGTGTGTTTGCGCCCCACCATATCGCCGAGACGACCGAAAAAGAGCGCGCCGAAGGGGCGCACGATGAAGCCGGTGGCGAAGACCGCAAGGGTCGAAAGAAAGGCCGCGGTGGGATGACCGGGCGGGAAGAAATGCCTTGAGATGATAGTCGCCAGGCTGCCGAAAAGATAGAAATCGTACCACTCGATGAGGGTCCCGGCGGAGGCTGCGCCGATAATTTTCCAGAGGCCTTTCGTCGGTGTGGGACTAACCGAATGGTCCATTCGGGCCATTAGATCAAGATCGGCGGCGATGCTCAAGCACGCGGCGATTGGGTTGCTCGCAGGGCGCCGGCGCGATTGTAGCCGGGGACGCTGTCCTCGGCCGGTGAATCGTCGCTGCTCAAGGGGACCGGGGACAGCGACCCCGGCTACAGTTCCGACCTTTCCAGCCTAACGATTTAGCGGCGGCGCAGCGGAACTTCGATCTCGGAGTCCTGATAGGCGAGGATGACCTTGCCGTCTTCAATCGCCCGGAGGGTGATCTGGTAGATCTGTTGGCCGAATTGCAGCCCGAACTGCTGGCCTTCCTGGATAATCTTGCCGTTCAGAATCGCGAAGTGCGGTCCGGCCCCCATCGTGACGGAGGTGAGCGAAAAAGAGTCGGGCGACAGCTCGGGAGCGGCCTCGGAGCTGACGCTTTTCACTCCCGGCTTTTTCCAGCCGATGGGCCAGAAGGGATCGCGGGCGTCGGCGGCATCGAAGCTGGATTTGCGTTTCAACTCGACGGTCGGCGTCGCGTCTTCGGCCGAAGCCAGGGTCGCCAGCAGCAGGCTGGTGAGGCAAAGAGTGAGGAGAAGCTTCTTCATTTCTTCAAAAGCGCAGTCTGGACCGAGAGACTGACCTGCTGGTATTGCGGTTCTTCCGGCACAGCGTGAATGACCAGTCGTTGGATGGCGAGCAGCGGCTCGCGGTTTTCCAGTTCGGCGATTGCTTTGCCGAGGGCTCCATATTCGCTTTGCGGTAATTCGATCGCCCAGCTGTCCTTGATCCAGTCCGCCAGTTCCGGCTGTTTGAATTCGCCGCTCGCTTCGAGGCGGGCGGTCACTTTGTCGATCCCTTGTTCGCCGAAAAATGTGCGCATCTTCGGTGGGAACCAGGCGATCGGAGCTCCATCCGCCGTGGTGGCCTTGAGCGCTTCGTAACGGCCGGTCGCTTCCTTGGCTTGCATCTCGAGATTGGCCGTCTTCTTCATCTCGGTCTTGGAAGAGGCTGTCTTGGCATGCACGTCGGCAATCTGCGCGGCGGCCGATTCTCGGCTCTTGTTCAAGGGCCCGAGAAAGAAGCTGAAGTAGCAGTAGATCAAACCGATGAAGCCGAGCACGCTCAGCGCGATTTTTTGGATCTGATCTTTGTTGAATTTATTCGATTTCATTTCGATTTCGCGATCGCCTGGCTCGGCCCGTCGGCTTTGGCCGCTTCGCCGGATTTCGGGGTAAAGCTGACGTTGAGTACGAAACGCGCACTCGGGGTCGGCGCCCCGGCGAGACTCACGAGCGTGTCGAGATCTTCCAGGTTCCGGAAGTTTACCTTCACGTCGCTGTAGGTTTTCTCGAGTTGCTCGGCCAATAGTTGGCGAAATTCTTCGGCTGCGGCTCGGGGTTCACGAGCGGCCGCCAGGCCTTCCAGGGTCACGGTCACTGATTGGTCGGTCTCAGCGATCAGGCCATCGAGGCCGGTGACCTGGAGATTGGGTGCGACGCATTTCGAGACCTGGGCCAGAAAAGGCGCCCAGTAGAAGCGCTCTTCGATCAGGCCATCGAGCACCTTGGTGCTGTCGATGATCTGGTGCAGTTCGGCGGCGCGTTTCTGAGCCGCGGTCACCTTGGGCTCGACTTTTTGCCATTCGGCCTCGGCGAGACTGAGTTCGCTCTTGATCTGAATCGTTTGGTAGGCGTTCAAGCCATAGTAGAGGAAAAGCAAAGCCCCGAAGGTGCTGAGCCCGATGATGCCGAGCTTGAGCGGGTCCCGCTTGCGCTGGCGTTTCTCGTTGATCTCCTCGTGCAGTAAATTGAGTTGCAGGGCCATCGTTAGGCAGCTTTCAGGCAGGAGATGGCGGCGCCGCAGGCGACGTTGAGGGAGACGAACTCGTTCGCCAGCGCCTGTCGTTTGGCGGCGGGCAGCGCGACTTCGCAGGTCTCGAGTGGATCCCACACTTCGCAGGGCAGCCCCAGCTCATCGCTCAGGGTTTGCAAAATCATCTCGGTCTTGGCCATGCCGCCGGAAACAAAAATCCGGTGGATGCTTTCCTCGCATTGGCCTTCAAAAAAGCCGATCGAGTTGCGCACTTCGGTCGCGAGGCCGAGGAGGGAGGTCCGGCAGGTTTCCGCCATCCCGGCGTCGCCTTCCTGCATCAGGACTCGCGCCGTTTCCGGATTGACGGCGCCGTCCGCGGTGAGCGCTTCGCCGAAAAGTTTGCCACCGTAATCGACACTTCGCACCAACATCAGCTCGGTCTTGTTCCCGATCAGCACGGTGCTCTGCTCGTGCCCCATGTCGAGGAGGAGGAAAGCTTCTTTGGCGAAGACTTCCGGATAGGCAAATTCAAATGCGTTGAAGGAGCAAATCGGGGCGAGCTGCAGGAGGTTGGCCGACATTTTTGTCTTCCCAAACGCCTCGCTGATCCGTTTGACCGCTGGTCGGAGCATTCCGCCCACCAGGTAGCGCGTTTTGCCTGAACCGGAGCTTTCGATCGTGGAGCCATCGGGAGCCACGGCGGCCATCGCGACCGCGGAGACCGGCGCGCAATCGAGCACGAAATCTTTGCATTCCTGATTCAGAACGGCGAGGCCGTTGAGCCGGAGCGCGCTCCGGAGCAATTCGACCGGCGTGGTCGGCTGTTCGATGATGCGGAGGAGCGCTTCCGGATCGGAGGCCGCGATGGCGCACGCCTTCGCGCTGCCGCCTAGGTCTTTCAGGAGCAGCTTGACCTGTTGCGCGAGGTCGTCGGACGTTTCGATCACCTCCGGCACGGCGCGCGAGGCGTAGTTCGTCAGCACATAGCGGTGTTCGCCTTTGCGCTGGAGGAGCACGCTTTTGAAAACGCACTTGCCGAGATCGATACCGATGACTGAATTTGCGGGCTTGGCCATGGTCTTGCGCTTCATAAAGCGAAAACCGTGCCGAAGGCGTGGCGCTTTTCGGAAAACTCTTCCGCGTCGCAGAATTGTAGGGCGGGCGCTCCGCCTGCCCAGTTTGGTCGCTGAGCGACTGATCTTTTTCAGGAATCGGGGCAGGCGGAGCG
>JALYOR010000231.1 GCA_030856765.1 Verrucomicrobiota bacterium
CGGACAAAAGAAGTACGAGAACCGGCGCAACATCGTCTACCTCGAAGCACAACGTTATGCCGAATTGATGGAGGGCAACGCAGCCGAGGTGTGCCTGAAGACGTTCGACGACGGCAAACAAGCGGTCTACAACGGCATCAAGACGACACCCAGCCTAACGATCGTCGGAACAAACAAGAGCTTCCTCGCCGCCAACGCCTACACCCTCGCCTACGGCCGCAACCTGAACGACGAGGATGTCGCGCTCAGCCGCCGCGTCCTGGTCGTCGGGCGGGCGATCGAGAAGCACCTTTTCCCGCACGAATCTCCCATCGGCCGGGTGATCAAATTGAGCGGCCACACTTTTACCATCATCGGCGTGCTCGGCGAGCGCGGGACGGCCTTCGGTCAAAGTCAGGACGACATTTGCGTCATTCCGATCACTCGCATGTTCGAGGATTTCGGCTCGGCCAACCGCACGATCAACATCGCGACCCAATCCTTCTCGCAGCTGGATTACAACCGGACTTTCGACCGCGGGATGGGGGCGATGCGGATTGCCCGTGGCTTAAAGGCGGAGGAGCCCAACGATTTCGAAGTTTACACCAACGACTCGCTCAAGAGTGCCTTTGTCTCGATCGCGGGCGTGATCCGAATCGGCGCGTTCGTCATCAGCACGATCGCCCTCCTCGCCGCCGGGATCGGGATCATGAACATCATGCTGGTCAGCGTGACGGAGCGAACGAAAGAGATCGGCATCCGGAAGTCGATCGGCGCGCGTAACCGCGACATCCTGCGCCAGTTCCTGGCCGAGGCTGTCTTCATCTCAGAGGCGGGCGGGATTATCGGGATCGTGTTAGGCGTGCTCGGAGGCGACCTGCTCGCGCTTTGGCTGAAGGTCGACCTTATTTTCCCGATCGGCTGGGCTATCGCAGGACTGCTGGTTTGCTCCGTAATCGGCATCGGCTTTGGACTCTATCCGGCCTACCGGGCGGCCTCGCTCGACCCGATCGAGGCCCTCCGCTACGAGTAGCCGTCAGCCTCCAGAGCACCAGGACCCTCGGCGTCTTGGCGAAACGTGAATCCGCCTTCACCGTTACCGCAAAGCGAAATATTCCAGCCGATCCACCAGATGCCCTACCGGTCCACCGGATCGACCAAATCGGCCTGGCGGAACTTCTCGAGATATGCCTGCTGGCGTGCCCCATGGTGGCGCCTGTGCGACGGTTCAGAGTGCGCGGCATCAGCTCCAGGTTGGCAATCTCCTTCCCTAACGACTGCTCGACCGCCAGCGGGACGATATGGTCGATCTCCGCCGGCTCACCCGCATAAGGCCCGCGGCTGATCACAGGAGAATGCCCGCGCCGCATGCGCTCGAGATTCACGGCTGTGAGACAACCGAGCTTTTCCGCGATCTCGAGATTGCGCAATAACGCCGCCTCGATCAGGGAAGCACGCCCCTGGCCTCCGGAAAGGTTCAGCGTCTGGGCCTGATCGATAATCGCTTCCGGCTCGAGACCGCGAGCACGGGGTCATTCAACCAGTAAACGCACTTCAAGACCCTGCGGTTCGCGGCGCGCTCACCTTGGAGAGTGGCGAGCTTGGCCGGGGCGATCAACGAGGCGACGGCGGTCACGGCGAGATCTGCCGCCACGACTTGGCCGGTCAGGAGCAGGCACACGGCCACAGCCAGCAATCGAATGCGGTAAACCATTTGAGAGACTAACTAACGAGGATGTGAAGCATTCTCTGGGCCTCGGCACACACACCATCGGAAGGGCGATCGGCGATGACGGCGCTGGCAACCAGATCGGTATGGCGCCGCAGGCCCAGTTCATCGGCTGCCGCAACATGAATGTCGGCGTCGGAACACCGGCCAGCTACACCGAATGCTTCGAGTTTTTCCTCGCACCCTATCCCATTGGCGGCAACCCATCGCAGGGTGACCCAAGCAAAGCGGCGGATATCACGACTAACTCCTGGACCTGCCCACCCTCCGAAGGCTGTTCGCCCACCACGCTTCATGCTGGCGTCGAGGCGCAACGCGCCGCGGGAATCATGATGGTCGTGGCAGCCGGTAACTCCGGTCCCAGCTGCTCCACGGTGGTGGCCCGCCGGCCATCTACGACGCGACCTACACGGTCGGCGCTCTGAATTCGGGCAGTGCTACGATCGCCTCCTTCAGCAGCCGAGGCCCGGTCACTTCCGATGGCAGCATGCGCTTGAAGCCTGATATCTGCGCTCCCGGCGTCAACACCCGGTCTTCCTACAATACCTCCGACACGGCGTATGCCGTCCTCAACGGCACATCAATGGCGACACCGCACGTCGCGGGCGCGGTCGCCCTCCTCTGGTCAGCCCATCCCGAGTTACGCCACGACGTTTCTGCCAGCGAGTCAGTCCTGAACAGCAGCACGGTGCACATCCTTTCCAACACCTGTGACGGAGGCCCACCGACGACACCGAATAACACCTACGGTAATGGCCGCATCGACATTCTCGCCGCCGTCGATGCGAGCGCCCCGCTCTCTATTACCTCGGCCGCCTCGGTCAAGAACCACGGCGCCCAAACCTTCGGCATTCCCTTGCCCCTCTCCGGCGAACCGGGGGTGGAATGCCGCTCCGAGCGCAACCGCGAGACGCTCGTCTTCACCTTCACCGACAGCATGGTCAGCGGCAATGCCGCCGTTACCAGCGGAAGCGCAGGGATTTCCGACAGCCCGACATTCTCCGGTTTTACGATGACGGTGAGCCTTAACCGAGTGTCCGACGTGCAGAAGATTACGGTGACTCTGAGCAACGTCACCAGCAGCTCCTCACAGGTGCTGCCCGACACCTCCGTGAGCATGAACGTTCTCGCCGGCGATGTCGACGCGAGCAAGACGGTCGACAACGCCGATGTCGGCCTAACGAGAGGACAGGTGGGGATGCCCGTGACGTCGGCCAACTTCCGCGAAGAAGTGCGGGTTGATGGCACGATCAATAACGGCGATGTCAACACGGTACGCCGAGCGGCCAGACATAACCTTCCTTAATTGAGCAGGTAATTAAAGCAGCCCTTCTTGGATCGGCGCGTCTCGGGTGGGACGCGCCGATTTCTTTTCCCGGCGAGGAGAATTTTGACAATTTTTCTTTACTCCTAAGGCGCCGGCTTTGTAGCGTGCCATCACTCTTATGTTCGCAGCCATTAATACCCAGTCCAAACAATCCCACCTTGTCCCTCTCATTGCGCGGATGAGGGGTGAACGAAAGGACCTATGAGCGTAGTTATGAATGATCCATCTCGTTGGGAACTCCCAGCCGCACCGGCACGCCTGGCCTGTTACGCACTGGCACTATTGTTACCGGTCACTTTGGTGACCAAGGCCGGCGCCAGCACCCTGCTCGATCCGCAACCTGAGAACTCCACCTCGCTCTTTGGCCGGGCGGTGGCGGTAGTCGGAGATATCGACGGCGATGGCCATCCGGACTTGGCGGTCGGCGCGCCTTACCAGGATGGAGAATTCGTCGATCCGAGAGGCGGCTTCGGGGAGCCCCAGAACGTCGGCAAGGTCTTCCTGATCAACGGCCTGACGATGAACGTCATTCGGGAATTGAACGATCCCAAGTTTCAAATGATACAGCCTCTAAAATTTGGCGGCCAGTTCGGCAGTGCCGTAGCGGCGGCGGGCGACACCAACGGAGATTCAATCCCGGACGTCCTAGTCGGTGTTCCTCATCACATCGAACCGGAAGAGGACGAGAACGAATTCAACTCCGGCCTGGCCTTTGTCTTCAGCGGAGCGGACGGGAGCGTACTCTTGACTCTCGAAGCCCCCGAGCCGCAAGAAGGAGCTCGGCTCGGTTATGCCGTGGCTGGCTTAGGCGATGTGAGCGGTGATGGTATTCCCGACCTGCTCGTCGGAGCCGCCAAACGTGATAACGAGGACGGTGTCGAGGATGTCGGGGCCGCTTATCTCTACAGCGGCGCCGGTGGAGAATTGATCAGAGAATTGGCGCCGCCTGACCAGGGTGGTGCGGAAGCCAACGGCCGTTTCGGCTCGGCGGTAGCCAACGCGGGCGATGTCAACAACGACGGGAAATCAGACATTTTGATTGGCGCTCCCGGGAATAGTCGCGTTTACCTCTTCAGCGGCGCGACGGGCGCGCTGGTGCGCACGATCGTGGGCCCCAGCGTCGACGCTCTACCCTCCTTTGGGGCGTCAGTGGCGGGAGGAAAGGATGTGAATCGCGATGGCAATCCCGACATTGCGATCGGCGCACTCTTGGAGAACAAGCTAAGCGGAGCCGTCTATGTCTATAATAGCGACGGGACGCTGCAGCGGAAACTGAGTATCAGGAAGGCTGCCTTCTCGAAGTTTGGCTCCTCGGTGGCTCTTACCGATGACCTTACCGGAGACCGCCAGCCAGATGTCCTTGTCGGGGCCCCCGACCAGGCAGTGAACAACTTGCTTAATGCCGGCCAAGTCTATCTCTTTCGCGGCTCCAACGGCAAGCTGGCCCGAACGACCAGCAGCGCCGAACCGAAGGCTTACACCGGCTTTGGCTATGTCTTAAGCGCGGCGGACTTAAACGGAGATCAGACCGTGCAAATCATTGTCGGGACGCCCTATCAGAATGCTGATTTGATCGATCCAGATGATGGCGACCTGGTCACGCATCTCCAAATCGGCCAAATCGAAGTGCAATAACTCCGATACTAATATGAAACACCTCTCTCTCACTCTTTGTCTGGCTCTTTCGGTCTCGCTCCTTTCTTCAGCCTATGCAAACCACCGTACCGGAAGCCTGATTCTTCCTGAGCTGATCGTGGCAGGCGACTTCAACCAGGACGGGAAAATCGATCTGGCGGTTAACGCCACGGGCTTTGATAATGTCGCCGTTCTTTTCGGGGATGGCTCTGGCGGCTTCACCCTCGGCGGCCACTTCGCCGTCGATACACTGCCCAAGGGTTTGCAGGTCGGCGATGTGAACCGCGATGGGCGGCTCGACCTGGTGACCTGCAATAACTGGGGCTATTCCGACACCGTTCTCCTGGGCGACGGCCGAGGAGCCTTCCATTCGATCTCCCCGCCTAACGAAATCGAGGGCGATGGGGAACCGGTGCGGCTTCTCATGCGCGATTTCAATAAGGACGGGCGGCTCGATCTCGCGACAAATGCGCCGGACGAAAATAAGGTTATCCTTTTCTTGGGAGACGGCCGGGGGGGATTTCCCGCGCCGGATATCGAGATTGAAGGAGTGAAGAGCCCGTTCGGCATGGACAGTGGCGACTTAAATGGCGACGGCAATCTGGATATGCTCGTCCTCGGCCCGACCCGCGCGGTGGGGAAAAGTGTGATCTCCATCCTCCTTGGTGACGGCACGGGAAACTTCGCCCTCAGCGTGATTCCAGTGGGCGACAGCCCTTCCAGCGTGCAGACCGGTGACCTGAATCACGACGGATTCCTTGATTTCGTTCTGGCCGGTGCTGAGCCGGAGAACACCACCGGCAACTTTCTCGCCACCTATCTCGGCGACGGGACCGGCAACTTCACGCTGCAACAGACCATCCCGCTCGGGAAGGGTAGCTCCAAAGGAGAGATCGCAGTCGGCGATTTCAACGAGGATGGGGCGCTCGACGTCGCGTTCCCGCAGACGTCGCTCCAGGATCGCCGGAGGAACGGCACCAAAGTCCTCCTCTACTTCGGTGACGGAACCGGCAAACTGACCGAGGGCCCGGCCCTGAAGGTCGGCCAAGAGCCCCACACCGTGATCGCGGTCGATGTGAACGCCGACCAGCATCTCGACCTGGCCGTTTCCAACCGGACAGATGGCACCATCGAATGCCTGCTGGGCAACGGAATCGGCAAATTTGTCACCTCGTCCACGACCTCCGTCCTTTCTTCGCTTCCCTGAGCGACAAAGTCGCGTCGTCGACCGGCGGTAGCTAGTCCTTCAGGCTCCGCCGGCGCGCGCGCTCGCCCGTGCGTTGCTTTTCACAATGTCCCCCGCGCGGGCGTATATCTCCGGCAACCCGACCGTCTCCGGTAATACGATGACGGTGAGCCTTAACCGAGTGTCCGATGTGCAGCAGATCACGGTGACGCTGAGCAACGTTACCAGCAGTTCCTCACAGGTCCTGCCCAAAACTTCGGTGAGCATGAATGTTCTGGTCGGGGATGTGAACAGTAACAAAATCGTGGACACCACAGACGTGGGTAGGACACGAGGCAATGCAGAAACCTAGGAGAGGACGGGCTGCTAGCCCGTCGTTCGGCGCAGTCTGCGACGGGAGTGCGGGGTCGGCCACGCGCAGAGGGCCTTGGGCGAGACTCGCCGAAACTCCGACGCCGACACCGACTCCGACGCCAACTCCCACGCCGACACCGACACCGACACCAACTCCGACGGCCGACCTCAGCGTCACCAAGACGGATGGAAAACGGACGGTCTCGCCAGGTGAACAAACCACCTACACCATCGTGGTGACCAACAATGGTCCAGACGGAGTCACGGGCGCACGAGTGACCGACTACTTCCCGTCGAAGATCACGGGAGTGACTTACACGGCAACGTCCACTGGTGGCGCCACCGGGTTCACTCCAGCGGGGAGCGGCAATATCAACGACGCCATCGACATGCCAGCAGGTAGCTCCGTCACCTACAAAGCGACCGGGACCGTCTCAATGACGGCCAGAGAGAAGATTCGAAACCGGGCGATCGTGACGGCTCCCGAAGGGACCACCGATCCGCATCATGGAAATAACCGAGCTGGCGACATAGATATCGTTACTCCTTAGTCTGCTTGCATCCCATAACACGGGAGTCGTCCCATCCGACTCCCGGTTTCCCAGCCAATATTTGATCGCGCGTTAGCGAGGCGCGCGGCCTAACGAGGCAAATAGGGCGGAGATAGGCTCACCCCTTGAATCTCGGCAGAATTCATTTCCAGCTTGCTTCCTCATCGGCGGTGCGGCGCAGGCTCCGCCGAAGGACGGGCTACACCCTTCCGGAGATTCGGGCGACGTTTTTCCGCGCTGCCTAACGACCAGTGCGGGCTTTGCCCTTGGTGAAATTGCCCGGTAGCTTTTGTTGGTCGTCGGGGGCGGCGCCGGCGGCGTTGGCCAGGCCCGCTTCATCGGCCGGCAGGAATTTCTTGAAGAGATTCTTGTCGATCGCCTTCATGAAGGCTTCATGCGGAGCGATCACGCCCTGTTGCAGCAGGGCCCAGATGGCATCGTCCATGAACTGCATTCCCTGCCCTTTGCCGCTCACGATGACGTCCTGCAGTTTCTGCGTCGCGCCTTCCCGGATGATCGAGGAAACGGCATTGTTTGAGACCAGAATCTCGTTGACCGCGAGCCGGCCTTTGCCGTCGGCGCGTTTGAGGAGCAGCTGAGCGAGCACCCCGCGCAACGAGTTGGCCAGCATGGTGCGCGCCTGCGGTTGCTTGTCGGCCGGAAAGACGTCGATCATACGATCGATCGTCTTGCGTGCGTTGTTGGTGTGCAAGGTGCCGAAGACGAGCAGCCCGGTCTCAGCCGCGGTCAGCGCGAGGGACACGGTCTCAAGGTCGCGCATCTCGCCCACCAGCACGATGTCGCAATCCTCGCGCAAAGCCGCTTTCAGTCCCGCCGGAAAAGTCGAGGAATGCTCCGGCACTTCCCGTTGGGTGATAATGCTGAGCTTGTTGTTGTGCACGAACTCGATCGGTTCCTCGATGGTGACGATGTGCCGGGCGTAGTTGGTGTTGATGTAATCGATCAGGGCCGCCAGCGTGGTCGACTTGCCTGAACCGGTCGGACCGGTCACGAGCACGAGTCCGCCCCGCAAGTCACCAAACTGCCTGACGACCGCGGGAATCCCAAGCTCGTCGAGCGAGGCGATGCGAGTCGGGATAAGACGAAAAACAGCGCCGTAGCCGTTGGTTTGCTTGAGGAAATTGCAGCGAAAACGCGATTTCTCGTCCATCTCGTAGGCGAAATCGAAGTCGCCGCGCTCTTCGAAAATCTCCCAGCCTTTCGGGCCGGCAATCTCGCTGAGCATTCGCACCGCCTCGTCGCGTGTGATCGGCTCCGGCCGCATCGCCATGACGTCACCATGCTTGCGGATCTTCGGCGGCTGGCCTTCGCCGATGTGCAAATCGGAGGCGCCTTCCCTGACGAGCACTTCGAAGAATTTGTCGATGTAGGGCATGGCGCTAACGGATGCTCACAGTCCGACGTGCTGGCGCATGGCCAGTTTCTGTTCCGACCGGCTCAAGGCTTCCTGGGCGCTGATCAATCCCTGGTCGAAAAGCTGCGAGAGCGAGTCGTCCATCAGGCGCATGCCTTGTTTGCGCCCGGTCTGGATGATGCCGGGGAGCATGTAGGTCTTGGCTTCGCGGATGACGTTGGCGACCGCGGGGGTGTTGGTGAGGATTTCCAAAGCCAGCACGCGGCCTTTGCCATCGACCCGCGGGACGAGTTGCTGGCTGACCACACCGCGGAGCGATTCGCTCACCATGACGCGGATCTGATCCTGTTGATCGACTGGAAAGACGTCGAGCAGGCGGTCGAGAGTGCGCGAGGCATTGCCTGTGTGCAGGGTGCCGAGGACCAGATGCCCGGTTTCCGAAGCCGTGATGGCGAGGGAAATGGTTTCGAGGTCGCGCATTTCTCCCACCATGATGACGTCGGGATCTTCGCGCAGTGATCCACGCAGGGCCGCGCCGAAGGACTTGGTGTGAGTGTGCACTTCGCGCTGGGTGACATGGCAACCCTTGGGCTGGAAGACGTATTCGATCGGATCCTCCAAGGTGATGATGTGCTCACGCCGTTCGATGTTCACCTGCTCGACGAGCGAGGCGAGGGTGGTCGATTTACCGCTGCCGACCGACCCGGTGACGAGAATGAGTCCATTGTGAAAGCGGGTGAGCAACTTGAGGCTCTCCGGCAGACCGAGCTCGTCCATCGTGCGCACGGCGGTGCTGATGATACGGAAGACGATATCGACCCCAAGCCGTTGCCTAACGACGCTGGTGCGGAAACGCCCGAACTGGGTGGCATAGGCGAAATCGACGTCGCCGCGCTCTTGCAGCTGCGCGCGCTGCTCGTCGTTGAGGAAGCCATTGGCCAGCGCGGTGGTCTCTTCCGCGGTGAGACGAGGCACGTCGGGCCAGATCGGCTGGAGATTTCCGTAGAGTCGCCAGATGGGCGGCGCGTTCACTCCGAGGTGAATATCGGAGGCGCCCCCCTCTTGGCCGATAGAGAGATACTGATCGACGTGGGGCGCGGCAGGGGCGGAGGCAGAAGAGGATTCAACGGGCATGCGGAAGCGGGCGCCTGAAAGGATAGGCAACCGCGTTGCGCCCGTAAATGGAAAATCCCGCTAGCGAGGCTGGGCGGCTCCTTGTTTGCCGCCTTCCTTCCCGCCCTCTTTGCCACCCGTCTTGGCGCCTTTCTTGGCGAAATGACTCACGATCATCGGTTGCACCAGGGTCATGCCAAGTTTCAAGAGGCCCAGTAACGCTCCCGATTCAAACAGAGCCCGGTTGGACCCAGCTTTTTTGCCGCCTCCGCCCACGTAAACTTTTTGGGTCCGAGCGCGCAGGAGCGCCACGCAAAGGCCCAAAGCGAGCGCCGCTCCCACCCAGACTACCGTGTGGCGCTGGAACGCCTTCTTGAATTTGAGCGGGAAATTGAGCTCGTAGCGCAGCCCGCTCATCTCGCGCACTACCAATTCTCGGGAGCGCGAGATTTTTTGGCGCAGTTCTATCGGTCCGTGTTCTGATCCAGCTTTTTCAGCCATTCGCTATCTTCTTTCAAAACCGATGCCGTCTCTCGGAACATCGGATGTTTCATTTGAGCGCGGACGATGATGAGACACACCAGCGCGCCGCCGAAATGCAATAGGGCCACGATCAAGGCGGTCCAGATCCACGAGATTCCGATCAAGTTCGCCACTCCCGTGACGACGAATGCAACCAGAAAGACGTAGCCAAATAAGAGGAGCACGGCGGCCGCCACCAGGGCTACCACCATCGTTACAATGTGCCGCAGCGAGTCCTTTGATTCCCGCGCGGCCAATTGACAGCGGGTCAGGACGAACTGCGTCAGCGACGCAACGAACGTATTCAGGTTCTGGCGCAAACCCGCGTGACCCGCGGGATTGCGAAACGGCATCGGCCGGTTCACCCTCCAGCGCCTCTAGCGGCGGAAAATCAATCCCATAACGAACCCGACTCCGAGCGCGGTAAAAACCGCCTTGGTCGGATTCTCGCGCACGTATTGCTCGCTATCTTCCTGAAAGCTGCGCACCCGGCTGCTGGCGTCGTTCCAATATTCCTCGGCCCGGCCGCGATATTCGTCCGCCACTGCACCGGCCGCCGATTTTAAATCACTGGTGGCCTGGCGCGCATGCGCGGCGCCGCTTTCGGCCTTGCTCTCTGCCTGCGACGGGATCGCCGCGCCTTCTGCCATTGGGTTTTCGTCTGCCATAATTTTCTCCTGGTTGGACCGCTCCTTTTTGGCCGCACCCTTGGCGGCTTTGGATGGTAAAGTTTTCTTCAAAGGGGATACGGAACTCGCGCGTCGTTTGCGCTTACGATTCTCCCGTTCGGGTTCCCCAGACGCCATGTCGCTATTTCGCCCGAAAAATGATTCGCGCCTTGGTTAAATCGTAAGGCGACAATTCGACTTCGACTTTGTCGCCCGGCACGATGCGAATGAAGTGTTTTCTCATCTTGCCCGAAATGTGGGCGAGCACGTTGCGTTGGCCGGCGAGATCGACCCGGAACATGGTGCCCGGCAAGACCTGCGTCACCGTACCCTCGGTGACGATCTGCTCTTCCTTGGGCATGAGTGGGATTATACCGCCTAACGGAAGTTTCTCAAGTCACGCTCCGGTGACAACTGGTCACGCCGGACTGCGATGCTACTCGGCGCCGAGGGAAACCGGCGGGAGATAGACCTGTTCGTCGTCCCGCTGCCACCAGACGCCGCTCGCCTGGTGCTCGGCACGGGTGCTGAAACGATAACGATAAATTCGCGCTCGAAGATAACGGGGGGCTTTGTCGGGAAACGGATTCTTCTCCAGGAGTTGCACCACCTCCGGCGAATTCTCCAGCAACCGGAAGACGAGCGCGAAGAACCACGGGTTCTGCCGCGGCTCGCTCAACGCTGCGAACCACATCTGCCAATCCAAACGCGGCTGATGCGGCTCGACAAATCCCGGCCTCCGCTCCAGCGCGCCCGGCTTCCATTTGAACTCGTAAGCCTTCCACTCGCTCGCGTCGTCGCTCCCCTCAATGATGATCTCGGGCCGCTCTTTCGTCATGACGCGAAAGAGGCCATAGCCATTAACGATGCGAAAGGGCGCCGTCGCGCCGTAGATCAGTTCTATTGGCCGCGCCCATTTTGCTTCCGGTTGGAAAGCGTTGAAAAGGAGGATGGCATTCACCGGCATGGTGAGGAGGAGGACGATCGCCACGACCCATGCCGGCCAGCCGCGCCCAGTCGAGGCGCGCCTCGTTAGGCGAGCGGCGCCGGGCCAGGCGTAGTCGTCGACCAGCAAGAGGCAGAGCGCGATGGTGAGGAGGTTGAAGAAAGCATAGTTTCCGGTCAGCCCAATAAAAAACTGGAGCAAGACGATTGCGCCGCCGCCGAGCAAACGCAGCCGGCGCGGCAACCAGATGAGAAACGCACCTGCAATCTCCACCACCAGGACGAAGGCGGTCGAAAAATGCTTGAACCACTCGGGCGACTTATCGAACCACCAGCCGACCATCGTCGGAAGAGGTTGCGTCCAATAGTGATAATCGAGCGCGGTCAGGTTCCACCAAGAGGGATCGCCACTTGTCAGCTTCACCACGCCCGACATCAGCATCAGTTTGAAGAGCAGAAAATGAAGAAGAAAAACCGCGCCGCGCGAGAGCGACGCTGGTTCGCCTGGCCGCGGCCACCAGCGCCAGGGCGCGAGGAAAATGGCGAGAAAGCCGGTCTCAATCAGGAGAATGTCCCATTGGAAACTAAAGAAGGTCTGCCCCGCAACCGTGAGCGACAGATAAAGAGCGAAGAGCCCTCCGAGGCACAGAACTGGTGCGATTTCCAAGACGAGCAGGACGGACAAAAGGGCTCCGGCCCCGCACAGAAAGTGGAGGAAGGCGTCACTGGAGTTGAGCCAGCAAAGTGTCGGGAGCAGCCAGAAGGCCTTCCCGTCCAGCTGGGTGTGCGCCATTTCCAGAAGGCGCGGGAGCGGCGCAATTCCATTCCCGCCGATCAGCGCGTCCACCTGCACCCAGAGAGAAAGAAAGGCGAGCAGGTAAATCGCCCCGACCGCTCGCAGAAACCAGTGCCGGGCGTGAAAGTAGGTTGGACGTCGAACATCTTCGCCCCAAAACAGAGATGTGACGGTGTGCGCCAATTCGCGATGCCGAGCGATAAAAGCGTAAGCCAGATCCGAGATGGGGCCGAATCCCGGCAGGTGCTCGTAGCTCCAGCTCCAGAAACGGCTACCCCGACCTTTGCCTAACGAACGATAGACCGCCTCCGCGCCACTAAAAACGCGACCATCAGTCTCGATCAGCTTGACCGCGTGCTCGAAATCCTTCCGGGGCACCTCGGGAAAGCGCACCGCCGCTTCCTGCAGCGGTTCGTAATCCAGCGCGTCACCGGTGATCTCGCGCCAACGCGCAATCCAAAGTTTGCAAAATCCGCAATCGCCATCGTAAACCAGCAGCGCCTTGGAAGGCGGCTGGGCGACCTGGTGCGTTGGTCCGGGCATCCGCTTCAAGGTCGGACGCGTCGCCCCTAACGTCCAATCGGAAGATGCCTTTTTAGGAAAACTCCGCCCAGACCGGCGCGTGGTCCGATGGCTCTTTGCCCTTGCGCATCTCCCGCTCCACCCCGGCACCGATGCAGCGCGCCGCCAGTTCGCGGCCGGCCAGGATGGTGTCGATCCGCAGGCCGCGGTTTTTCGGAAAAGCCAGCATTCGATAATCCCACCAACTGAAAATACCGGCTTCCGGGTGGTGCAGCCGCAGCGTGTCGGCCAATTCGAGTTCCTTGAGCGTTCGAAACGCCGCGCGCTCTTCCTCCGAACACATGATCGCGCCCCGCCAGAGCGCGGGGTCGTGCACATCCTCGTCGGCCGGCGCGACATTGTAATCGCCGCAAACCACCACTCGCTCGAGGGAACCTTCCCGGTCACGCAGGCGTTTCGTTAGGCGTCGATACCATTGCATCTTGTAATGGTAGGCATCGGAACCGACCGCCTGCCCGTTCGGCGCGTAAATCGAAATCACCCCCACGTCACCTACCGTGGCCGCGATCACTCGCGCTTGATCATCCGCCACCTCATCACCCAGACCCATCTCCAGTTCGCGCGGCTCTTCTTTCGCGAGAATAGCGACGCCGTTATGAGACTTCTGCCCGTGAAAAGCCGCCGCATACCCCGCGTCCCGCAGCGCCCCGGCCGGGAATTGCTCGTCCCTACATTTGGTTTCCTGAAGGCAGACGACATCCGGGCTGGTCTCGCGTAGCCAGAGCAGGAAACGCTCTTGCCGTTTTCGGAGCGAGTTGATGTTCCAGGAAACGATCCGCATCGGCTATAGCTCGATCTCCACGCCCGGCGGCGGGACGATGATCTCGCTCTCGGGTAGCGCCGCGGCCGCTGCCGCGCGGGTCCATTCCACGGCGGCAAGATCGCCGTGCACGAGCACAATTTTCTTCGGCGCGATCTTCTTGATGTAAGCGAGAATTGATTCGCGCGAGGCGTGCGCGCTGAATTGAAACTGCTCGAGTTGGCAGCGCAGCGGTTGCGCCGGCTCCCCCTCATCGAGCGACACCAGTTCGTTAGGCGCGGCCTGGCGGAGGATGCCCGCTGGCGACTCCGGATCGGCGTAGCCCACGAAAAAGATCGAGTGCTCCGGACGATTGATGATCCGGCGGGCGAAAACGTTGGAGAGCGTTTTCGGCGTCATCATGCCGCTGGAGAGCGCGTAGATGCGACCGGGACGGGCCGGCGCGTCGCCGATCGTTTTGCCATTGAGAACGAAGGGCGAGACCTCGGGAAACAATTGCAGGCGCGGCGTAACGCGCGGCGTGTGGTTCGCCCGCCGATCATAGATTTCCGTCATCTTCGAACTCAACCCACCGATATAGATCGGCACATCCTCGATCAACTTGGCGCGCTTGAACTTGTAGAGCATCGCCATCACTTCCTGCGTCTTCCCGAGCGCAAAGACCGGCACCAGGATGCAGCCACCACGCGCGAACGCCCGGCTAATCGCCTCCGCAAAACGCTGCTCTTCCGCCGCGCGAGTAAAACCTTCGGGCAATGGGGAGTCGCCCCGCGTCGTTTCGATAATCAGGACATCGATCTCCATCTCGGGAAAAACCGCCCCCGGAGTTAGCGTTTGATCGTCGAAGTTCACGTCGCCGGTGTAGAAAACCGTCCGCCCTTCCGCGCGAAGGAGAATCCCACCCGCGCCGAGCACGTGGCCCGCGTCCCAGAATTCGAAATTCAGTTCGTCGTTAGGCTGGGCCGGGCTGCGTTCGCCCTCGACCGTAAACGGCTGCCGCCACGGACAGTGCTGCCAGCGCTCCGTCGCCCGGTTCGTCTCACGATGGGTGAAAAGCGGATAGATCACTCCGACCTCCTCGCGTTCCCGCGTCATGACATTGACCGAATTGTGCAACAACGCGTCGCCGATCGCGGCCGTGGCTTCGGTCATGAAAATCCGCGCCTGGGGTTGCTGGCGCATCAAGACCGGGAGGGAACCGATGTGATCGAGGTGCGCATGGGAAAGCAGAATGGCGTCGACCTTTCGGCCCGCGAGGGCAGGGAGATTGGGCAGAGCCATCTGGCCCTCCTCCTTCGGGTGCATGCCGCAGTCGAGCACCACGCCTTGTTCGCCCGAACCGAGATAGTAACAGTTGGCGCCGATCTCGGTCCGATGCGTCAGATTGATGAATTTCAAAATCGAGCAGGAGCTTGCCCGTTCCGCTTTTGCGGATCAAACAGCAAATTTGCGGACCGATGAGCGAGGCATTTGCGTCGAGGCAGCGACCGGTCGATAACTTCCGCTCATGAAGTCGGCCTTGCTCCTTTGCCTCGTGTTCAGCCTCTTCGCTGGGCGCGCCGAGGCGGGTTGGTTTTCGCGCCGCACGCCCACCCCGACGCCGACTCCGATCCCGGTTCGCAAGGCCCTGCCGCCGCCCAGTCCCACCCCGGAGCCAACCCCGCCTCCGCCGCCGCGTGAGCTGGTAGCCCTCCCGATCTACGACGAGGAAACGAGCGTGCGGCTCCAAATCTTTCTCGATAACCACGAATTTGGTCCCGGCAAAATCGATGGCCGAATGGGCGAGTTCTTCGGCAAGGCGCTCGTCGCCTATAAGAAGGCTAACGGCCTGCCGCCCACCGGCGCTGTCGACCAGGAATTCCTCGCCCAAGTGCCTGAGCCCTACACGACCTACACGATCGGACCGGACGACCTGAAGTTTGCCGGCGAGGTCGCCTCCCGGCCTTCCGAGCAGGCAAAACTCAAAGCGATGCCCTACAGTTCGCTGCTCGAGTTTGTCGCCGAGCGCTATCACGCGTCGGAGATTTTCCTGGCGAAACTCAACCCGGGCGTGGACCTGGAGAAGCTGCAACCGGGCGACGTGGTAAAAGTGCCTAACGTTCGGCCCTTCGAGATCGAGAAACTGGAGGAGAAATTCATCCCGAAGAATCCGGCTTTCGCGACGAGACAGATCTACATCGACACGCGCGAAAATTTCCTCGAAGTGCGCGAAGGCGACAAGTTGGTCGCCGAATTTCCCATTACCCCGGGATCGAAAACTCTGCCGGCGCCCAAAGGTGTCTGGAAAATTGTCGGTATCGCGACGCTGCCTTGGTTCCGGCATGACGAAGGCGTGCTCAACCACGGGGTGAGGACGAACGACTTCTACAACATCCCGCCCGGGCCTAACAATCCCGTCGGCGTCCTTTGGATGGGCTTGAGCAAACCGGGCATCGGTATTCACGGCACCAACAATCCCGAGACGATCGGGCGCGCCGGGAGCCACGGCTGCATCCGGACCGCGAACTGGGATGCCGCCCGCCTCAAGGACATGGTCAGCCCCGGAACGCCTGTCACGATTTTCTAGGTGTAGCGGCTGGCCGTGTCGGCCGCAAAATGCGACATCGCGCAAAACGCGCGTTAAATTTACCACCAGTGCCCTGTCATCCCGAGCCGGCGCAGCGCGGCGAGGGACCACTCAGTTCAAGCGGCATATAATTTCGACGAGCACCCGTGAATTGCAGTTGCGAGGTCCCTCTCCGTCCTCCGGCGGCTCGGGATGACAATCTCGCGTCGACCAATCGGTTAACCAACTTTCGCGAAAATTTCTCGCGCGGTTTCGCACTCTCGCGAGTCCATGCTGCAGATCGCCCTCTTCGGCGCGCCTTGGGGCCGGGCGCTCGGGCTGGTTGGCTGGCCTATCGTGCGGGTGGCGCGAAGACGCCAGGTCGTTAGGCGGAACGCCGCCACCATTCCGAAGTGATCATCTCAAAGCGAGATAGTCGGCGCGCTTTGCGCGCGAAGCCTTTCTCCGCCAGGAACTGGGACGGATCGATCAGTCGATCGGCTTCGAGTCCGCTCGTTATTCTAAAAAAAGTATACATGAGCCGAAGCCAGAGCTTCGCGTGACGCCGAGCCCAACCACCGACCGGCTCGCGAAAATCAGCCAACAGCCAGCTCGCGTCCTCGGTCGCCGCACGCGCCAGTTTTGCGATCACGATGCGCAGGTCGTCCCGGCCAAAGCAATCGAGGACGAAATGGGTCACGACCAAATCGTAGTGCGCGACGGGCAGAGCGGCCTGGCGAATGTCCTCCTGGATGAACCGCACCGCCTTCGCTCCGCGCCGCCGGGCGAGCACAATCATCTTTCCGCTCGACTCGATACAATCCACCGCCGCTCCAGGATATATGCTCACGAACTCGGCTAGAAACCGACCGTCCCCTTCGCCCACGACAAGAACCCTTCGGGGCATCTCAGTTTCCCCTAAAAAAGCCACGCGCGCCTGCTGGAGATGGCCTCCGAACGCAACCGTCTCGAGCCAGCGATAGTGCGGCGCGATTCGATCGAAGTTCACCGGAACAAGAAAGGGAGCGTGAGCAGTGGGGTGAGCAAAACGAGGTCGGCCAGAGCGGTCCGGTTGTCGCGCGGCAGACGCTCGGCGAGATTCAGCCTAACGAGCAAAAATGCGCTCAGCGCGAGGGAAAGCCAGAGCGGCAGAGCGAAACGCCAAAAGAGCGCGCAACCGACCGCCACCACCGCCAGGCCGTAACCAACCGGGATGAGTCCGCGGGCCACGCCGGGCCAGCCGGTCAGGAGTGAGGTTTTCCCCTGGGCCGAATCCAGTTCGCGCTCCCACGCGGCGATGGAAAGGCAGTTATAGGTGCAAAGGATCGCGAAAAGGATCACCGCAACACCGAAGGCAAGGGTCAGCCCGGGAAGCTGGCCCACTACCGCCAGCGTCGTGCCAGCGGCGAAGAGCGTCCCGATCGCTTTTTCCTTCAGCGGAATCGGCCGCCATTTCCCGCCTAACGAGTGGTTGATGAAAAGATAGAGCACGCAAACGGTTGCGAGGGTGCCGCCAAGGAGGAGCATCTGCAGGTCGAGCGTGCGCAGGGCCAGCCCGGCATCGAGGACGAAAATCACCACGACCGCAATCCACCAGCCGACCATGTGTTCCCGGCAAAAACGGTGGCGCAAGGAAATCGGCGAGCCGGGCGGAAGCTTGACCGTATCGGCAAACCGATCGGCCAGATAAATCAGCCAGGCGGTCAGAAAAAGAAGGAGGCGCAAGGCGAGGTTGAGATGCGCTCCGAACGCGAAGGCAAACAAGGCCTGCCAACTGACCGCCACGATCGGGGCGTCGAGGCAGAGAAGATTTAACCAGACGACGGGTGGATAGGCCGTGACCGCTTCGGCTGGAGGCCCGGCCACCAATTCAGAAGCGTCGTCGGACATCGGCGAACTTATCGAGCGTCTCCAATCTCCGCAATCGGCCGGTCGGATTCGATCCGTGCGCGCATGGCTAAAAATGTCCGGCTCATTCGTTCCGGGAGTTCGTCAATTTCGAGTTGTTCGTAAAAGAATCCGTAGGTGATCAGGTCGCGCCATTTGAAGAGAAGCGGCAGCAACTCCAGCCAGGCGGGATTGAACCGGCCCACGCTCTCGTAACCGCGCACCAAGGAACGAAGCGCCCGCTGCGCCTGGGTATTCATCACTTCCGGCTCCGCAGCGGGAAAATGAAAAATCGGGACGAGCAGATCGTAGGCGAACCAGCAGTAACAGCTGTCGTCGAAATCGAAGATGTTCAGCCCGGCCTGGGTCACGAAAAAATTGGCGTGATTCAGGTCAGCGTGAATCAGCCCAAAGGAATCACGGGAGCGGGGAAGCGCGTCGAGTTTTGCCAGGACGCGATCGAAGGCTTCATGCACCGCCTTCTCGTTTACGGGGACATAGAAGTGAAAATTTTGGGCTACGCTTTCTTCCCGCCAACCGCGGCGGGTGAGGGTGGCGGGATTCCACGCCGCCTCGTAGGAAGCCTGGTGCAAACGAGCCATCATTGCTCCGAGCACTTCAAATATCTGGTCGCTCCAAAAGCCGTGTTGTCCCGGATCCGGCTCGACTCCTGACAGACGTTCGAAGCAAGTGATGACAAAGCGGCCCTGGTCGGACTCCACCGTTTGGACCAGCTTGTCTTGCAGTGAAGGATAGACAGCCGGAACCGGCAAGCCTCGTTGTTTGAGGTCGATCAACCAGGAAACTTCCCCTGCGACCTCCGCCTCGCTGCGATGAGATTCGTGCGTCAGGCGCATGATCGCCGGGCCTTCCTTACGCTCCACTGCGTAGACGAAATTCTGCACCGCCGGGATCGCCACTGGAGCGGGACTTCCCTTACTCCAAAGACGCGCCGCGCCTTGCACCAACTCCGGCGTGACCGCATCAAAGATGGCCCGCTGCGGCGCGGAGCGCCGGGGCCTCTGATTCTCCCTCATCGGTTCAATCCGCTTGCCCCTTCCCCGGTTCAGTCATAAATTCCATAAGTGCGCCCGCATTCGTTAGGCGCGTTGAATTTTACCGATCTTTGGAGATGTGACGATGAAAACTGAAAACGGAATCCCAATGGAAAACCCGGCCGTGGCCGCGCTCCCGAAGCACCTGCTCCAATTCGCAGTCGATCAACGCTACGACGATTACACGCCGATCGATCACGCGGTGTGGCGTTTCATTATGCGTCAGAATGGCTTCTTCCTGAAGGAATACGCGCACAAAGTTTACTTCCAGGGGCTGCTCGATACCGGCATCTCGTTCGAACGCATCCCTCGGATCGACGAGATGAACGAGATCCTGGGCAAGATCGGCTGGGGGGCGGTGGCAGTGGACGGCTTCATCCCGCCAGCGGCTTTCATGGAATTCCAAGCTTACAAGGTGCTCGTGATCGCCTGTGACATGCGGCAGTTGCATCACATTGAGTACACGCCCGCCCCCGACATTGTGCATGAGGCCGCGGGGCACGCGCCCATCATCGTCGATCGCGAGTATTCCGATTATCTGCAGCGTTTCGGCGAAATCGGCGCCAAGGCGATGTCTTCCAAGAAGGACTTCGAGCTTTACGAAGCGATCCGGCATCTCTCGATTTTGAAAGAACTACCCGATTCGGATCCGGAGGAAGTGTCCGCCGCGACTCGACTGGTCGAAGAGGGGCAGAAAAATCTCGGCGAACCCTCCGAGATGGCGCTGCTCTCCAGGCTGCATTGGTGGACCGTAGAGTACGGGCTAATCGGCACCCTGGAGAAGCCAAAGATTTACGGTGCGGGCCTCCTCTCCTCGATCGGAGAATCCGTGAGCTGCCTCGAATCCGGCGTCAAAAAACTCGCTTACTCGATTGATGCCGCAGAGACCGCTTTCGACATCACGACGAAACAGCCGCAGCTCTTCGTCTGCCACGACTTCACACATTTGAGCGAAGTGCTCGAGGAGTTTGCGAATCAGATGGCGTTTGAAAAAGGCGGCCTCGAAGGCATCGAGAAAGCAATCGACTCCCACAACACCGCCACCTGCGAATATTCTTCCAGCTTGCAAGTCTCCGGCGTCTTCACCGAAGTGCTGACGGACGCGGAGAACCAGCCGATCTACCTGCGCACAACCGGACCAACCGCGCTCGCGACTAACGACAAGCAGTTCGCAGGACACGGCCCCGATTATCACAAAGACGGCTTCGGTTCCCCGATCGGCATGTGGAAAGAGACGGAGATCGCCGAAGGGAAGAAGGCACGCTTGGAATTCGCCAGCGGCGTCGTGGTGGAAGGCAAGGTGGAGAAAATTCTGCGGCACGGCGAGACGCTGCAGCTAATCACCTTCTCCGAGTGCACGGCGAAATTAGGCGAGCGCGTCTTGTTCGATCCATCCTGGGGTGTCTACGACATGGCGGTCGGCGAAGGGATTAGTTCCGTCTTTAACGGCGCGGCCGATAAGGACGCTTACAACCAAGTCGCACTCGTACCTAAAGATCGCACGATCAAGAGCCCATCCAACGCGCAGCGGAAGAAGCTCGAAAGCCTTTACCATCAGGTGCGCGATATCCGCACCCGCAAGACGGGCTACGAACGGCTCGGCGAAATTTGGGAAACGCAGCAGGCCGAGCACCCTGGCGATTGGCTGCTCTCGATGGAAATCTTCGAGATCCTCGACGAAATCGGCGAACAGCCCGAGCTCAGGCAAAAGGTGCAGAGC
>JALYOR010000077.1 GCA_030856765.1 Verrucomicrobiota bacterium
CGCCGATCGTGGCCGAGCGAATCGGTTACAACAACGTCGAGTTCCGCAAAGGCCGGATCCAGGATTTGGCTCTCGATTTGGAAAAGCTCGACGCCGAATTGCAGGCGCGCCCGATCACTGACGCGGCCTCTTTCCTCCGCGCCGACGAGCTCGCCCAGGAATTGCGGGTCAAACATCCGCTCGTCGCGACCGATTCCATCGACGTCGTCGTCTCCAATTGCGTCCTCAACCTGGTCGAGCCGAAGTCGAAGCGGCAGTTGTTTGAGGAAATTTTCCGCGTCCTGAAGAAAGGCGGACGCGCCGTCATCTCCGACATCGTGTCCGACGAAGAAGTGCCGGAACATTTGCAGACCGACCCGGAACTCTGGAGCGGCTGCATCTCGGGAGCGCTGACCGAGGAAGGATTCCTCCAGGCTTTCAGCGAGGCCGGCTTCTACGGAATCCAGATTCTAAAACGCGACGAGCAACCATGGCAGACGGTCGAGGGTTTCGAGTTCCGCAGCCTAACGATCGAGGCGTTCAAGGGCAAGCAGGGGCCCTGCTTCGAGCGCAACCAGGCGGTGATTTATCGCGGGCCATTCCGTGAAGTGCTCGACGACGACAACCACCGGATGGAGCGCGGCATTCGCTATGCGGTTTGCGACAAGACCTACAACCTCTATCGCAAGGCGCCCTATGCCGAGTGCTTCGACTTCGTCGAGCCGCGGGTCGACATTCCGTTAGGCAAAGCGAATCCGTTCGATTGCACACGGACCACCCGCCGACACCCGAAGGAAACCAAGGGCCAGGACTACAACGTCACGACCGACGCGAGCAGTTGCTGCGACGGCGGCGCTTGTTGCTAGGCAGCCCTCAAGGAGCGGCGGTTTGCAACCGCTGAGGGCGCTTCCCCGTAACGGATGCGAAGCAACGGCCGGGCTTTCCAAGCGCCCCTCCTTGGCCAACCTCGAACCGCTCCATTCTGCAGAGTTTGACAACGGTTATGTCTGGCTTTATGCGCACGGACGCATATTAGAAATCTGCCAACATGCCGCGCACTGATTGCACCGAAATCCTGAAGGCCATGGCCGACCCGAATCGTCTCCGGCTCGTCAACGCTCTCGTGGCGCGCGAGCTGAGCGTGAACGATCTGGCAAAAAAGCTGGCCATCTCGCAATACAACGTCTCGAAACACCTGCGCGTGTTGCGCCATGCCGGCATCGTTAGCGTCCGGGCCGAAGGCACCCAGCGGCGCTACACGATCGCGTCCAGGCTCGAGGTGCGGGCCGATGAGAACGGCAAGATCATCGACTTCGGTTGCTGCTCCTTCGACTTCAACCGTCTCGCCTCTTGAACACCCGACCGGAATATCGTGCGTCCGGCGCTCTCTTTACATCGTAGTTCCAGACCCAGATTCCAGCCGAATAACCAACCTACTGACCGATCAGCCTAACCAAATGAAATTCCTCACTTCCTGCTGCGCATTGCTTGCGCTCGCTTCTTTCACGCAAGCCGAGACTTTGAAAATTAACGGCTCGACCACGGTGAACCTGCCCGCCGCGGAAGGCGCGGAAATCCTGCGCGCGGAAAAGAAGATGGACATCCAGGTCGACACGCAGGGCGGCAGCTCGGGCGGCATTTCGGCGCTCGGCGATGGCCAGGTGCAGATCGGGATGTCGTCGAAGCCGGTGAGCGATGATGACCGCGCCAAATATCCGAAGGTGAAATTCAACCCGGTCCACATCGGTGAGGACGCGGTCGCGATGATCGTCTCGAAGGATGTTTGGGAGGGCGGGGTCAAGAGCCTGACGAAGCAGCAGTCCCAGGATCTTTACGAAGGCAAAGTGAAGAACTGGAAAGAAGTCGGCGGCCCAGACGAGCGGGTCGTGTTTTTCAACAAGGAACCGGGCCGTGGCACCTGGGAAGTCTTCGCGCACTGGGCTTACGGCGACCCGAAGAAGGCGCCGCAGGTCAGCCTGCCCGAGGTCGGCGGGAATGAAGAGACGCGCAACAAAGTTGGCTCGACCCGGGGCGCGATCTCGCAGCTCTCCTCTTCCTGGGCGGATGGGAAGAAAGTTTTCGCGCTCGGGATCAAGACGGAAAGCGGCGATGTCCTGCAGCCGACGCCGGCTAACATCGCGACGCACAAATATCCGATGAGCCGCCCGCTTTTCCTCATCACCAACGGTGAGCCGCAGGGCGAGGCGAAAGTCTTCATCGAGTTCATGCTTTCGCCGCAGGGTCGGGAGCTGGTCAAGAAACACGGCTACCTCGGCCTTGATCAGTTGAAGGCGACGGCTCCGTGAGCTCCGCCTCGGCGCGGCCTGTGCTGCCGCTGGCCACGCGCGGGCGCGCGCCTAGCCTAACGAAAAGCGTGAGCTTCGCCTTTAGCGGTCTTGCGCTGCTGACGTTGGCGACGCTCGCCCTCATCTTCCTCGTGCAAAGCCTGCCGGTCTGGCGGCAGGAAGGGCTCGGCTATATCACGGGGACGAAGTGGTTTTATCGGGCCGACATTTTTGGCGCGCTCCCGATGATCTATGGCACGATCGTGGTCGCGTTCATCGCCCTCTTGCTGGCCGCGCCGATTGGGATCGGAGCCGCCGTTTTCACCTCCGAATTTCTCCCGCAACGAATGCGCCTCGCGGTCAAGATCACGATCGAGCTGCTCGCTGGCGTGCCCTCGGTCGTTTACGGGCTGCTCGGGATCCTGTTTCTGCGCAACTGGATTTACGATCTCTTCGCTCGTTTCGAGCCGCTGAGCGGCGACACGCTCCTGACCGCCGGCGTCTTGTTAGGCGTGATGATTCTCCCCACCGTCATGACTCTGGCCGACGATGCCCTGCGCGGGGTGCCTGCCGACCAACGGCGGGCCGCGCGCAGTCTCGGATTAAAAGCGACCGAGACAGTGCTCGGGATCTCCTTGCCGCAAGCGAAGCGCGGATTGATCGCGGCGCTCTTGCTCGGGCTGGGGCGCGCGCTCGGTGAGACGATTGCGGTTTATCTGGTGGTCGGCCGGCAGGATAGCAATCTGCCGGAAAATATTTTCTCGGTCCGCGCCTGGCTCGAAGCAGGACAAACTCTTTCGACGAAACTGGGCGGCTCGGAGACCAACATCGCCTACGGCGGATCACTCCATTGGGCGGCGATGGTCGGACTCGCGCTGATCCTGATGGCGATGGTGCTCGCGGTTACGATGGCCGGCGCCTGGCAAAGAAGGACGAAATATGCGCCGGGCCTCTAACTTCATTTTCCCCGCGCTCTGCGGCCTCTGCACCCTGGTGGCGTGCGCGCTTTTTCTCGGGCTTGTTTTCGTCATCGCGCAACGCGGTTTGCCCGCGCTGAGCTGGACATTTATCACCGAACAAATTCGCCAGGTCGGCGCCGAGGGAGGGATTTTCTACAATCTTGTTGGTACCCTGATCCTAATCACAGCCGCGCTGTTGGTCAGCGCGCCGATCGCGGTCGGCCTCGCGCTCACGCATACGGTTTACCTGCGCAATGCGGCGGCGAAGTCGCGCCTCGGTCTCTTCCTTTACACGCTCAACGGCATCCCCTCGATCGTCTTCGGCATCTTTGGCTTCATTGTTTTTGTAAACTATTTCGGCTGGGGAAAATCCTGGCTGACCGGCGGTATCCTGCTTGCCATCATGATTCTGCCGACTGTCACCGTCGCCCTGATCGAGCGCATCAAAGCGCTCCCCGCGAAATATGTCGAAGCGGCCACCGGGCTCGGGCTGCGCCGGTCGCAGGTCATCTGGTCGGTCATCCTGCCGCAATCGTGGGGCGGGCTGATCACCGGGTCGTTGCTCGGGATCGCGCGCGCGGCGGGCGAGACGGCGCCGATCATGTTCACCGCGACGATTTTTGCCGGGGCCACTTTGCCGCACGGCATTCGGGAAAGTCCGGTCCTCTCGTTGCCGTATCACATTTTCATCCTCGCGCAGGACTCGTTCGATCCGGCGGTTGGGGCGAAACTTTGGGGCTCCGCGCTGGTCTTGCTCGCGCTCGTTTTCGCGTTGAGTGTCGTGGCCCTGCCGTTCCGGCTGCGAATGCACGACGAAGCTCATGGATAGTTCCCGCACCAGCCCCAAGGAGAACGCCGCCGTTGCGACGCAGGAAGTTTTCCGCGTCTCGAACCTGAGCGTGCGCTCGCGCGGCAAAACGATCCTGACCCAGGTCAACGTCACGATCGAGGCGAACCAGGTCTTTGGCATCATCGGGCCATCCGGCGCGGGGAAGAGCACCTTCCTGCGCTGCCTGAATCGCCTTTCCGATCTCACTCCCGAACTCAAAGTGGACGGCCGGGTCGAGTACTGCGGACAATCGATCAACGATCCCTCGATCGATCCCGACGCCTTGCGCGCCCGGATCGGTTTCCTGTTTCAACAACCGGTCGTGTTCCCAAAAAGCGTGCAGGAAAACGTCACCTTCGGGTTGCGCCATCTGCGCCGGCTCTCGCGCGCTGCGCTCGCGGAAGCGGCGGAGCGCGCGTTGATCGAGGCCGCGCTTTGGAACGAAGTGAAAGATCGCCTCGACGATTCCGCGCTCACCCTTTCCGTCGGGCAGCAACAGCGCCTCTGCCTCGCGCGCGCGCTTGCGACCGAGCCGGACGTGATCCTGATGGACGAACCAACCAGCGCGCTCGACCCGAAATCGACCCAGGCGATCGAGGACCTGATCCTGAAATTAAAAGAGCGCCACACCATCGTGCTCGTGACTCACAACATCGGCCAGGCGCGGCGCGTGACCGATTGGCTGGCCTGCCTTTGCGTGCGCGAAGGCGGCGGCACGATCGCCGAGACCGCCTGTTGCGACGCGCTCCTGTCCAACCCGCAATGCCAGGAAGTCGTGGAATATCTGGGGGCCGGAGATACTCTTTCCTCGTCGTGAACCGTTTCGCCGCCAAACTCGCCGAACACTCGCTGCCGCTCCGGCACGCGAAAACGGAGATTTTGCAGATCAACGTGGGCAAACTTTGCAACCTGACCTGCATTCACTGCCACGTGAACGCCGGGCCAAAGCGGAAGGAAATTATGACCCGCGAAACGATCGATCGCGTGATCGACTGGCTCGCCAAGACCGACATCCCGACTGTCGACCTAACCGGAGGCGCGCCGGAAATGATTCCCGATTTCAAATATTTCGTCGAGCGCCTGAAGGCGCTCACCCCGCCGCGGCACATCATCGATCGCTGCAACCTCACGATTCTGCTCGAGCCCGGCTTTGAAGATTACGCCGAGTTTCTCGCCCGCCACCAGATCGAGATTATCGCTTCGATGCCCTGTTACACGCCGGAAAACGTGAACGAACAGCGCGGGAGCGGCGTCTTCGACGGCAGCATCAAAGGGCTGCAACTTTTGAATTCGTTAGGCTACGGGACCGATCCGGCGCTCCCGCTCCATCTCGTCTACAACCCGAACGGCGCTTTCCTCCCCGGCCCGCAGGCCGAGCTGGAAGGGGATTATAAACGCGAGTTGAAAGAGCATTTCGGGATCGTCTTCAACCAGCTCTTCACCATCACCAACCTCCCGGTCTCGCGTTTCGCTTCCTGGTTAAAAAACAACAACCAGCTCGCCGATTACATGCTTCTCCTGAACGACGCCTTCAACCCGGGCACGGTGAACGGCCTGATGTGCCGGAACACGATCAACGTCAGCTGGCAGGGCGAAGTTTTCGACTGCGATTTCAACCAGATGCTGAAAATGCACTGGCGCGACGAAGGCCGCGCCCTCAGCCTCTGGGACATCGACCCGAACGAAGTCGAAGACCGCGAAATCCAAACCGCCGAACACTGCTTCGGTTGCACCGCCGGCGCCGGCTCCAGCTGCGGCGGCGCGCTGGTCTAGGAGCGGCGCTGAAAGATTCCGGGAGCGCACGCGAGGCTCCCCGAAGTTTGCCGCCACCTTTTTCTGATGCGGATGCGCGAGTGACTCTTCCAGCTCCTTCAGATATAGAAAGCAGCGGTCGGAATTTCCAGTGCTCACTTAC
>JALYOR010000082.1 GCA_030856765.1 Verrucomicrobiota bacterium
GATTCGCCCATTTCATTCGCTTTCGCCTCTCAAAACAAGCGTAAAAACCCCTCGCCGCCCTGCGCAATGACAACTGGAAGCTTTTTTTAATTCCGGTTTCACGTCGGTCTGACTGTCTGGTCCGCGCGCGCTGCCTGAAAAATTGCTGTTTCGTTAGGCAGGAGTGCCTAAGAAAAGCTTCTCATCCCTCCGATTTCTGTTACTTGGGATAGTAGGATGATTTCAGCAAGAGAAGCGACGAGCCCGACCCCGCGCCGCCCTTGGTATCGTCCATCGCTGACCGTCCAGATCCTGCTCGGTCTTATCATCGGCGGTTTCATCGGCTGGCTCCGGCCCGATTGGGGGAACGCGGTTTATTTCCTCCGCGACATTTTTCTCAACCTGATCAAAGCAATCATCGCCCCACTGGTTTTCTCAACCATTGTCGCGGGAATCGCGGGCGCGGGGAGCCTGAAAAAAGTCGGTCGAATGGGACTGAAGGCGATCATCTACTTCGAGATCGCGACCACGGCGGCACTTTTCATCGGTCTTGCCGTGGTCAACTTCACCAAGCCCGGCGTGGGCGTCGAACTGGTGGCCGGGCCTAACGACATCGTCAACACGGTCGCGCAAACCCATCCCAAGACGCTCCTCGAAACCATCGTCCACATTTTCCCGTCCAGCGTAATCGACGCCATGGCGCGCGGCGATGTGCTCCAAATCGTCGCCTTCTCCGTCCTCTTCGCGCTGGCCGTCTCGGCGGTCGGGGAAAAGGGGAAACCAATCGTACGCGCGATGGAGAGCCTGATGCAGGTGATGTTCAAGTTCACCAACTACGTCATGATGTTCGCGCCTATCGGGGTGGGCGCAGCCATGGCGCACACCGTTGGGACCCAGGGTCTGGGCGTTTTGCTCAATCTCGGCAACCTCATCCTCTCCCTCTACGTGGCTCTCGTCATTTTCATCGTCGTCGTTTTCGGGAGCGTGATTTTTTTGCTGCGCGTCCCGCTTCGCCAATTCCTGAGGGCCGTGCGCGAGCCGGCCACGCTCGCCTTCGCCACCACGAGCAGCGAATCGGCTCTGCCCAAGGCGATGGAATCGATGGAGCGCTTCGGTGTTCCGCCGCACATCGTCGGGCTCGTTATGCCGACCGGTTACTCCTTCAACCTCGACGGCTCGACTTTGTATCTCGCGATGGCGTCGGTCTTCGTGGCCCAGGCGGCGGAGACGACGACCGGGCATCACGTCGGGCTCGCAGAGCAGATCACGATCATGCTCGCGCTCATGATCACCTCCAAAGGTGTGGCCGCGGTGCCGCGGGCGTCGCTTGTTATTCTCCTCGCGACCTTGAACAGCTTTCTCCCCGCGGGCCTCGGGCCGATTGGCGTAGCCGTCATTTTCGGGGTGGATGAATTAATGGACATGGGCCGCACCTGCGTGAACCTGGTCGGCAATTGCCTCGCGACCGTGGTCGTGGCGCGCTGGGAAGGCGAGTTCGACGATGAGCGCGCGCGCGTATTTGGCACGCCGGCGGAGGTGGCACTTGATCTGCAGACCGGAAATGTCGCCTTTGCCGAGGCGGTGCGACAAGGTGACTGAAGCGGTGGAGCGAAGCTCTGTCGCGCCGCGCGGGCCAATCCCAGGCTCGACGGAGTCTCGCCCCACCGCTCGATGTCCGAGATTTGGGAATAAACATTCGGCGGCGCGACTCAACCATGATGGGGAACATATCGCCTGCTACTTCAGGGCGCGCGGTATCTCGCTGGCAAAGTCGGTGGCGCGCTTTTCGGTTTCCGATCGACCCGGAAAAGCAGGCGCTCTTGCGCGCGCGTTGGGACTCTCTCCCTAACGATCTCCGCACGCCCAACCAACTCGCCGGCCGTCACCTGACCCACTGCGGTTTTACGACCGGCGCGAGCTACTGCTCGTTTCACTGCACCCACTGCTACCTGCCGGCGAACGCCAACGAAATTCCGATTCCGTCGCTCGCGCAGATGAAGGAACAGATTGAGGCTAATCGGAAGTTGCAAGGCCCGGGTGGCGGATTGCAGATCACTGGCGGCGATGTCGCGGATGCCTATTGGCGCTCCGGACGGCAGGAAGAACTAGTCGAAATTGTCCGCCACGCAGTCAACGTCGGACTCGTGCCGATGCTTATGACGCACGGGCAGACCCTGATCGAGCACCCCGAATTTCTCGACGCCCTCGTGATTGAGGGTGGACTGCGACAAATCGCGGTCCACATCGACATGACCCAAGCCGGCCGGCACGGTTATCCAATCGGGCGGATCAAAAGCGAGACCGATCTTCACCCAATCCGCGAAGCCTTCACGCAGCTCGCGCAGGAGGTCCGCCAACGCACCGGCCTCCCGCTCGAGTTCGCGCACAATTGCACTGTAACCGAACGCAACATCGACTCCGTCGCGGAGGTGGTGCGCTGGTTCCTGACCGATCCGGCGCGCTCGCGCATCTGGCGCATCCTCAGTTTCCAACCGGAGGCCGACACCGGGCGGACCATCTTTTCCGAGAACCCGGTCACGCCCGCTATCGTTTGGCGGAAGCTCTGCGAAGGGATGGGTCTCGAGATTAACGGCAGCGTCTTCATTGGCGGCCATCCCGATTGCAATCAGGGGGTGGCGCTCCTCGTCGAGCAACGCCGGGGCCGCTATCTGCCGCTCTTGCCTAACGACGAGAAGACAAGACAGCTCTTCGCCGATATCCTGGCCGCGATCGGAGCCGTCTCGACGATGACGACCGATGCCGGCGCCGGTTCCTCCCTAGTGCCATATCGGGTGGTTGGCGCTTTCACGCGCCATCCGCGACTGGCGCTGCGCAGCTTCGCGCGGGTCCTCGCCTTGCTTTCCTCGGGACAGATCCCCTTCCCTTTCCTACGAGCTCTCAGTGCGGGATGCGCACACACGATCAACATCGGGACGCACAATTTCATGGATGCGGCTCGCGTCGCAGGAGCGCCTAACGACCCTGTGACCCAGGCGCGTCTCGATGCCTGCGTCTTTAAGGGCGCGGTCAAAGATCGCCGCACCGGCAAATGGGAAGCCGTCCCTATGTGTTCGATGAACCAGTCGCGCTGGAGCGAGCTCTATGCCGACAGGCTAGATTTCCCCGCGCCCGCGAAGCCGACCTCCGGGTAACGCACACGTCTCGTGTGCTGGTCGCGGCATCCTGCCGCGACGGACTTTCCGAGAGAAGTGGCTTCAGGAGGATTCCGCGCTTGGAGATAAA
>JALYOR010000114.1 GCA_030856765.1 Verrucomicrobiota bacterium
AGCCCGCAGAGCAGTAAAATAATCGTGAAACGGTTGCGCATAGATCGAGCGTAGCCATTAAGTGCGAGCGCCAAAAACACAAGCGATTTTCGCTCGATTTTCGGAAGTTCTCAGCTGCCAGTCACGGCTTTCGGTTGGCCCGGCACGCGATACGCTCTATTGGTTCACATGAAGCGTCCGATCAGCTCCATTGCCGCTTTTTCTCTGGCGGCCACTTTCTTCCTCGGCGGCTGCGCCACCGTCGCCACTAACACCAGCCATACCTTTGATACCGTCGTCGTCGATGCCGGGCACGGGGGCAAGGACAGCGGCGCCTGGCGCCGGCACGGGCCGCCGGAAAAGGCCGTCGCCCTCGATGTCGCGCTGCGGGTCGAGCGGAAGTTGCGCGAATCGCAATTGCGCACCGTCCTCACCCGGGCCAACGATACCTTTATTCCCCTCGACAACCGCGTCGCGCTCGGGAACGCGCAGGCCAACTCCATCTTCGTCAGCATTCATTTCAACGATTCGCGCCGCCGCGGAGTGCAGGGTTTTGAAACCTATTATCATTCGCCTTACGCCTTTGATCTGGCGTCGAGGATCGAACGCAACTTGTCCACTCTGCCCGGCACCGTGGATCGCGGCGTGCACCCGGCTCGCTTTCGTGTCTTGCGCAATGCGCGTTACCCTTCGGTTCTGGTCGAATGCGGCTACTTGAGCAATCGGACAGAAGCGCGCGGCGCGGCCGATGCCAATTTTCGCGAAAAGCTGGCCGAGAAAATCGCGGAAGCGATCGTCGATTATCGGTATGGCGACGGAGTCTATCGCCGTCAGCCGGCTTTCCTCACGCGGGCCGGCGGAGGGGCTTCCTTTCTCCCGAGCTATCGCTAGAATTCGATCCCGCGGGCTCCCCGCCGAGGGCCGCGAGCAGGTTTCCTCTCCTGATCGATGAGCGGCGCAGACATATCGACGCATCATGATGCATCAATTTGTTAGTTGCTGAGCGCCCTCCCCTATCGTTAATTGTCGCTTCGCCGTGCCCGCCGAAGACATCCATCCGCTCGCCGCGCTTCTCCGCCAGCGCATCGTCCTGCTCGACGGCGCGATGGGCACGATGGTGCAACGCTACAAGCTGACCGAGGAGCAGTATCGTGGTGAGCGTTTCGCCTCCCATCCCGCCAAATATCTCAAAGGAAATCTCGAGCTCCTCCAGCTCACCGCACCTGAGGTCCTCGAGGAGATTCACGTCCAATACCTCGAAGCCGGCGCTGACATCATCGAGACGAACACCTTTAGCGCCACCACCATCGGCCAACATGATTTCATGTTTGCCGGCCAATCGGAGAGCGGACGCAAGGACGCGGCTTTCTTTCAGCGGGTGGCGGCAGATGCGGAGTTGAGCGAGGTGGTTCGGGAAATGAATCTGGCGGCTGCCCGAGTCGCGCGCCGCGCAGTCGAGCGAGTCGCCAACGCTACCGGCCAACCACGCTTCGTGGCCGGCTCGTTAGGCCCGCTGCCTGTCACCGCTTCGCTCTCCCCCGACGTCAACGATCCCAGTTTTCGCGCGGTGACTTTCGATCAAATCCGGCGCGCCTACAGCGAGCAAGTGCACGCTTTGCTCGAAGGCGGCGTCGACGTCCTGCTCGTCGAGACCATCTTCGACACCCTCAACGCGAAGGCTGCGATTTTTGCCATCTCGGAAGCCTTCGCCGGGCTGGGCCGGAAAATTCCGGTGCTTGTTTCAGGCACGATCACCGATCTCTCCGGCCGCACCCTGACCGGGCAAACGGTCGGCGCATTTCTGACCTCGATCCTGCACGCCGAACCGCTCGTCGTCGGCTTGAACTGCGCGCTCGGACCCGCAGAGATGCGCCCGCACGTCGAAGAAATGGCGCGGCTGGCGCCTTGTTTTACCAGCGCCTATCCGAACGCCGGTCTGCCCGATCCGCTTTCGCCGACCGGTTTCCCCGAAACGCCGGAATCGATGGCTCCGCAACTCCGCGATTGGGCGAGAAACGGCTGGCTCAACATCGTCGGCGGGTGTTGCGGCACCACTCCGGAACACATTCGCGCGATTGGAAATCTCGTGCGCGAATTTGCCCCGCGCGCCCTGCCAAAGTGGGAGGGGCCTTTGCGCCCCGATGATGGCGACATGGAAGATCGGGGCACAAAGGCCCCTCCCACTTTGCAACTTTCCGGGCTCGAGGCGCTCGATGTCACGACCGACTTCGGTTTCGTCGTGGTGGGTGAACGGACCAACATCACGGGCTCGCCAAAGTTCTCGAAACTTATTCTGGCCGACGATTTCGAAGGCGCGCTCGTCGTCGCCCGCCACCAGGTGGAAGGCGGCGCCAATATCCTCGACGTCAACATGGACGAGGGGATGATCGACTCCGAGGCGGCCATGACCCGCTTCCTCCACCTGATCGGAAGCGAGCCGGATATTTCGCGCCTGCCGATCATGATCGACAGCTCGAAATGGAGCGTGATCGAAGCGGGCCTGAAATGCGTCCAGGGCAAGGGCGTGGTCAACTCGATCTCGCTCAAGGCGGGCGAGGAAGAATTCCTGCGCCAGGCGCGACTCGTGCGGCGTTACGGCGCCGCCGTCATTGTGATGGCCTTCGACGAACGTGGGCAGGCCGATAGTGTGCAGCGCAAAAGCGAGATCTGCGCCCGAGCCTATCGCCTCCTCACCGAGCAGGCCGGCTTCCCGCCAAACGACATCATCTTCGATCCCAATATCCTGACCGTCGCGACTGGGATTGAGGAGCATAACGAATACGCCGTGGCCTTCATCGAGGCGATCCGCTGGATCAAAGCCAACCTCCCCGGCGCGCGGGTGAGCGGCGGCGTGAGCAACATTTCCTTTTCCTTCCGCGGCAACAACACCGTCCGCGAAGCAATGCACTCCGCCTTTCTCTATCACGCCATCCGGGCCGGGCTCGACATGGCGATCGTCAACGCTGGACAACTCGCGGTTTACGAAGAGATCGAGCCCGATTTGCGCGAACTGGTCGAAGACGTCCTTTTCAATCGCCGGCCCGACGCGACCGAGCGGCTGGTCGATTTTGCCGAGCGCGTGAAGGCCAAAGGCAAAGTCGCGCCTAACGAGGAAGCGTGGCGGAGCGCGCCGGTCGCGGAACGGCTCTCGCACGCGTTGGTCAAAGGCATCGTCGAATACATCGACGCCGACACCGAGGAAGCGCGCCAAAAGGCGGCCCGCCCGCTCGAGGTAATCGAAGGACCGCTCATGGCCGGGATGAGCGTGGTCGGCGATCTTTTTGGCGCGGGCAAGATGTTCCTTCCCCAAGTCGTGAAGAGCGCGCGGGTGATGAAGAAAGCCGTCGCCTACCTGATGCCGTTCATGGAAGCGGACAAGCAGGCCGATTCCAAACCGCAAGGCCGGATCGTGATGGCCACGGTGAAAGGCGACGTGCACGACATCGGCAAGAACATCGTCGGCGTCGTCCTGCAGTGTAACAACTACGAGGTCATCGATCTCGGGGTGATGGTGCCGGCGGAGAAGATTCTCGAGATCGCGCGCGAACGGAAAGCGGACATTATCGGCCTGAGCGGGCTGATCACGCCATCGCTCGACGAAATGGTCCACGTCGCGCAGGAGATGGAGCGGCTGGAATTCCGGCTGCCGTTATTGATTGGCGGCGCGACCACCAGCCGCGCGCACACTGCGGTGAAGATCGCGCAGCATTACCAAGAAAGCGTGGTGCACGTCCTGGACGCGTCGCGCGCGGTGGGCGTGGTTAACGCGCTCCTCAATCCCGACGCGAAGCTGAAATTCGACGCGACCACCCGGTTGGATTACGAACGCCTGCGAACGGAGCACGCCGACAAGACGCGCGCGAAAAAAATGCTCACCCTGGAAGAGGCGCGCACCCGTCGCCTCACGATTGCTTGGAGCAGTTACGAGCCCCCGGTGCCGGACTTCCTGGGAGTGCGAACTTTGGCGACAGCTCTGGGGAGCGCGCCCGTCTCGGGTGCTGGCGAAGGCGTCTCGCCGTCGCGAACTTTTTCTCAGCAGCGGCCACTAAAGACGAATGACAACGCTGCGGAAAGCTGGTCTCGGCAAGATGCCGCGACCAGCACCCGAGACGGGTGCGCTACCCGGACCCAGGACAACGCGAAAGATGGATCGTCACGCACAATCTCCCTCGAAACTTTGGTGGATTACATTGACTGGTCGCCGTTTTTTCACACTTGGGAATTACGCGGACGCTATCCCGCGATTTTCGAGGACGCGGTGGTCGGAGAACAGGCTCGTGAGCTTTTTGCCGACGCGCAGTTGCTGCTCCAACGGATTGTCGCTGAGAAACTGCTGACCGCCCGCGGCGTTTTCGGATTCTGGCCGGCGCACTCGTTAGGCGATGATGTCGAAATTTATCGGGACGAGTCGCGTGAAGAAGTGCTCGCGCGGTTCCATTTCCTCCGCCAACAAATGCAGAAGCCGGCCGGGCAGGTCAATTATTGCCTGGCCGATTTTGTGGCTCCGCGGGATTCGGGGAAACGCGATTATCTCGGCGGCTTCGCGGTCACGGCCGGGATTGGTGCGGACGAATTGGCGAAACAATTCCAAGCCGAACACGACGACTACAGTGCCATCATGGTCAAGGCCCTGGCGGACCGCCTGGCGGAGGCTTTCGCCGAATATTTGCATCGCGATGCGCGGATTGCCTGGGGTTTTGGGGGCGACGAAAGCCTAACGAGCGAGGACCTGATTCGTGAACGCTATCGGGGCATCCGGCCGGCGCCGGGGTATCCCGCTTCGCCCGACCACGTCGAGAAGGGCACACTCTTCGATCTCCTCTCGGCCGAAGAAAACGCGGGGATTAATCTGACGGAATCTTTCGCCATGCATCCGGGCGCGAGCGTGAGCGGGCTTTATTTCTCGCATCCCGACGCGCGCTACTTTGCGGTCGGCAAGATTCAGCGCGATCAGGCCGCGGATTACGCGATTCGCAAAGATGTCTCGTTAGGCGAGATTGAGAAGTGGCTTTCGCCCAATCTTAATTACGAGCCGGATCGCTAAGCGCGGGTCAGCAGGGACGAGCGCCTTTCTAAGATGTGTCATCCCGAGTCGCGCAGACGACGAGGGACCCCTCTCTTAGAATGGACGCGTGCTCATCATCAGCAAGCGCAACCTGAGAAGAATCGACCGACTGGATTCAGGGAGACGCTGAAATTGTCGGGCAACGAATGACACTGGTGCCTTGCCACTAAAACCCGAGGATTTAGATTTGGCACGGACTTTTCCGGGTGAAACCAAGGCGGAAAAGGAAGTGTCGCTGCCGGAAACGCCGGCCTAACGAGTGTCCTCGACCCAGCTAACGATCTGGTAGTTATTAATCAGACCGCCGGAGCTGAGTGCTTCGTCGTAATGCAAATTGGTAACACCGGTCATGGTCACGGTTTTACCGACGACAGACCCGAAAACATGCCCGTTGGTTCCGCCACCGTTCACCTTCACCGCATGACCGGGAGCGTAGAGCGCAGCGGTGATGGTTCCGTTACCTCCCAAGTTGGCGTGATAATTCTCGTTGGGATCGGGTTGCACACCGTAAAGGAGAAGATTGGATGGCTGACTTTGCGGATTCAGGATGCCGTTGCCCGCAATGTCCAGGTTCTGGTCGAAATAGATCGTCGCCTTGACGCCGTCCCCCAGAATAATTTGTCCGCTGCCCTTTACGTCGATGTCGCCGGTGACATGGATCTCAATGTAACTCGGACTCCCGTCCGCATTGCCGGCCAGGGTGAGCGTTTTGTTGTCCAGCTTGATCGCACTCAGCAGGTAACGAGAGGACGCGGACCCTTCGGTCGAGCTTGCAGATATGGTAGCGTTCCCGTTGACCGTGAAAGGGGTCGGATTGATCGAACTCCAGGTGGGGGCGCCGATCGGGATTGGGTCCTGATAGAAATCGGTCCGCTGCTCTCCGGTAACGTTCTGGACTCCGGTGGCCGTGCCGTTATTGGTCGAGACGCTGCCATAGACCTGAGCGCCGCCCGCCTCGAGGACGCTGCCATCGGTCGCGATGTTTCCGTTTTGCTGGAACTTCGCCGCGTCGTAAAGGCCGAGGGTGGACTTCGCGTCATCGCGGGAGTCGTAGCTGTCGATCCTGATATTCTGGTTGTTCAGATCAAGGTTGCCGATTGCCAGGATGGCCATGTTAAATGAGGAGACAGGTTTAACGACCGCTTCGATTCGTCGGGCGGCATGCGGATCGGTGGTTTCGCTCGCGAAAAGGTTGTCGACGGAGCGCTGCGTCCGCAGAGTGAGCTTGCGCAGGCGATTATCCCCTTTGTTAAATCCGACCCGGGGCGCGCCCGGGAGTGGCACCGACCCGAGGGTTCGGATTCGATAGTACTGCCACCCATTGGAGGGATCCACCAATTGGGCGGGCGCGTCGACGGCGACTTCGATCGACATCGGCGTGGCGGCCAGCCCTTCGGTCGGCACAGTCGTCAAGCCGTGTCCGATCACGCCGTTGCCGGGCGTATTATCCCAGCCGCTCCAGGCTCCGTTGGGTGCCGGATAAAGCGATTTGCGCAACTCGACGACGGCAAGATCGACTCCCGATTCGGCGGCAATCAGTGATTCCTGCCATTTCGCGGATTGAATGCCCAGCTGGTAACGCCCGGAAACAGCTCGCAGGACTTCCGCGCCGAGGAGAGAGAGAATAAGCATCGTGAGCACTGTCCAGATCAGGACACTTCCGCGCTCGTTTGATCTAAAGTTGTTATTCATCATTTTGATTTTTTCCCATGTGTCGCCGCGACTAATAGACGCTGCTGCCCGTGTCGGTCCGGGTGTTCCGCAGGAGGGTGGTGTTGTAAAACGCCGTGGCTGCGGTGGCCGCCGCGGTCGCGCCACCCGATCGGAAGGTCGGATTGAAGGTGATCCGGGAAGTCACCACTTTTCCCAGATCCGTGACGTCAAAAATGAAATCCTTCACATTTTCCGCGACGGCAATGGTTGAAGTGGCTGGGGTCACAGCGAGGGGCCAGTTTGCCTGCTCGCGATAAATAGTGCTGCCGGAAAGATAATAGCGCACCCGCACCGAGTCCCCGGACGCCCCATACAAAACGCCCCCCTGCCCATTGAGGGTGGGGGTTTGCGGCGCGCCAGAGTTATCATAATAACGAGGGATGAAAATTGTCGTGTCGTTCTGGGTCGCCTGCACGCTGAGTGCACGGCGCAAGTCGAGCGCGAGATAATCGGAGATCCGCATCTGATCCGAGTGGTTGGTGGCAAAATCAGTCGTGGCCGCAAAACAGCGCTCGAGACTGGTAAAACCCATCATCAGCCCAAGGCTGACAGCGCTGAAAATAAGAGTTGCCACCATCACCTCGGACAAAGTGAAGGCCCGAGCGGTTTGGTTTTTTGGCTGGATCACTTGGCCACCCCTCCTTTGGCGAGAATGGCGACGATCTGCCGCGAGACGAGCCGGCTATTCGGCGCTCCATTGTAGGTAACCGTCCAAATGGCCTTGACGGCATTTTCCGTGAGCAGCCCGGCGTTTTCGTTGACGACGCTGGTGCCCGACGAATTGCGCACTAATTGGGTGTTGCCGACGCTCGTGCTCCCGTAGGACACCAAGATCAGCGTTTCCGTCAAATCTTTCAGGACGTCGGTGCCCGCCGCGCTGGTGTTGAGCGAGTTGGCCGCCAGCCATGATGCGCTGGTGATTTGCTGCCAGTTGGCGATGCGAAGCGATTCGATGCGCTGTTGGAGCACTTGGCTGGCCGCGACGGATTCCTTGGAGCCGCGGATGCTATCCAGCGCGGAGATGTTCATCATGAAGACGCTGCTCAGGAAAAGCACGGAAATCGCAACCGCGATCGAAGACTCGACGAGGCTAAAGCCGGCTGAACTGGCTTTTCTAGGCAGACGCATAACCTGATACGAGCAAGTAAGATGCCTGGCGCCATAATTTCCATAAATCGGCTCGACTCGATCCGCTGGCCGCCGCGAGCTGCGGAACGAAAGCCGGTCGAACCGACCAGATTACACCACCGAGTTGGGATCGGCGCTCGTGATTAGCATCGTGCCGGCTTCGTCCACGGTCAGATCTTCGGGTTCTGGTTCCGCTGCTTGCGGCTCCGGCCAGACGACGTTCCAGGCGAGGTGCAGTTTCTCCAGCATCCAGATGCAATAACGGGTGAGATCGAACTCCCACCACTTGAGTCCATGGGCGGCGCAACGCGGCTTGGCGTGGTGATTGTTGTGATAACCTTCGCCGAGCGCGCCGAGCCCGACCCAAAAGTTGTTTTTGCTTTCGTCCGAGGTTTCGAAACTCCGATAGCCGAACTGCTTCATGTGGCAGATCGAGTTGACCGCCCAGGTGAAGTTGTAAACCAGCAGAATCGGGACGTAGAGGCACCACAGCATCCCGGCCAATCCGAGGGTGAAATAAAGCAGCGCCGCGACCGCAAGATGCGGCAGGACGTAAAGAGCCGGGTTCTCCCAGAGTTTGCAGTACCAAATCTTGCGCACATCCGCCGCGTAACGGAGCGAGCGTTCGCGGAAAGAAGGTGGTTTGCGAATCAGCCACATCATGTGGGCGTAGGGGAAGCCGTGCCGCGGGCTGTGGATGTCCTCTTCCGTGTCGGATTTGAGGTGGTGATAACGATGGTCCCCCACCCACGTGACCGGATCGCCGGAGAGGCCGATGGCCGAGCCGGTCGCGAAAAGGAATTTCAGCCAGCCAGGCATCTCAAACCCGCGATGGGTCAGGTAACGATGCAAGTAGAGGGTCGTGCCGAGCCCCATCCAAAGATAGAAACTGAGCATGATCGGCAGATAAAGAAGATGAAACCGGGTCCAGACCGCAGCCACGCCGAGGAACTGCAGCACGACGAGGATCGTGAAAATGGCGATATTGAATTTCTCGTTCTTGAACATAATAGGAGGCTGCAGCAGGGGGCCGTCCGTCGGAAAAGGAGGCGGCAATTTCGCCGCCCCGGCACGGAAGGGCAAGCTCCGTTTTTGCTCGTTGTAGCCGGGGACGCTGTCCCCGGGCGGGGAAACGTCACGCGCTCGGCATTGGGAATCCGCGGTACAGCGTCCCCGGCCAGAGGCGTCGGAGTGACAGGATTCGAACCTGCGACCTGTCGCCGCGGCGACCGCTCTTATCGACCAAGTTGATCCAGTTCATCACGTCCGCGGCCGGTCTTGAAATAGCGTTCGCGGGCCATTGCCTCGGTACGCGTGGGAAATTGTTCCTCATGAATAAGCATCCAAGGGATTCCAAATTTCGTGGCGGCCGATTCGCCAGCATTATGTCGCCGTAACCGGTCGGAAAGATCCGAAGAGGATCCGACATATCGCCGGCCGGTCGGGCTGCTTCTCAGGACGTAGACCGAAAACATCACTCTGGGATATCGGGGTGACAGGATTCGAACCTGCGACCTCCTGGTCCCAAACCAGGCGCTCTACCAAGCTAAGCTACACCCCGCTCACAACGCCCTCCTTAACATGGGAAAGCGGGCAGTGCATTCGAAGTTTTTCGGGCGACCTGTCGCCGCGGCGACCGCTCTACCAAGCTAAGCTACACCCCGCGGTGCGCCGCCTCTATAACACGTGACTGTGAACCATGCATGCGAACTTTAGTCAGAGGGAGCGTGGACGAGAATCCTCTCCCCCGGGCTTGAGCAGCCGCCTGTTTTCGCTTTATATCGCTGAAACATCGAGCGCCCGCGCGATTATCTTTCACACTTTGACCTCCTTCCAAGCCATCGCCGCGCGAACAAGATGAAATTCGCTCTCGTTCTGATCCTCGCTTCAACCGTCAGCCTGCAAGCGCAATCGTCGCCCAGCCCTGACAACACTTCCGCGCAAGCCGCCGACGCGCAGCTTGCGGCCTCCGAAGCGGCGCCTTCGCCAGCGCCGACCGTTGCGGTCGAACCGCCGTCGCTCATTCCGCCCAATATCCTGCCCTCGCCGGAGTTGTTGCCACCAATGCCGACCGCGCCGGAGCTGCAACAGCTTGGCACCCTGTTCAAACAGAGCTCGTTAGGCAAAGCCGCCGACGAATATCGTCTCCATGTCCAGATGGTGGAACTCGAGACCCGCATTCGGAACGATCAGGATTTGCACGATTTGAAGGCCGCCGCGCAACGCGCTCCGACCGACCTGGAACGGCGGCATCGCCTCCGGACCTATTACGAGCGTTACTACGGCAAGTTGCGCGCGCGCGCCGCAACGCCTGAGCTCAAGGTCTATCTGGATTCCCAGGAAGCGAGTCATGAACTGGGCCTCCTCCAACCGCACGTCCGGCACAAAACCGATGAGGCGGAAGCGGCCAAGCTGGTCAAGAAACGGGGCAATGCGGTCCCGCCGGCCAGCGCTCTTCCTACCCCAGTGCAGGCGCGGGCCAGTGAGGCGCAGCGCAATTAAGGGGCTTCTCGTTAGGCTCAACCGCGGAGTTGCCCCCTCCCGCCAGAGCGGCTAAAATGCGTCCCTTCTAAACGGCGCGTTCGTCTAGTGGTTAGGACACAGCCCTCTCAAGGCTGGTGCACGGGTTCGATCCCCGTACGCGCTGCCCCTCTTTGAATCGGGTTTCATAGGAGAATCCCGGATTCTCTTGAATGCGAGCACTCGAAAGAAAACGCACAAAGGCGCAGTTTATTCGTCAACAAATGTCAACTGCGACCACCGATGTTTTTGATCTTTCTTTCCCTTGCGAGCTGATGGGTCCCAGCACCGCCAGAAAAGCAGACTAGATCAAAGAAGGTTGGGAGCGTGATCCAGCCTGAAGCAAAAAATATCGGACTGCTGCCGAACGCTGGTTATGCCGCCGGCAGAATCGAAACAACCTCAGCCTCGACTGGGAGCAGTTTGGGCGGTGGCGCAGGAAGGGCTCGCACGGCGCTGACGATCTCGGCCGTGATCTCGTTCATCCTGGAGTAGATGTCGATGGCCTTGATGTCGAGCTGGACGTTCTGGGTGGCTTGGCCGGAGAGGAGGAGCATCTTCTCGGTCGCAATGCCGGCGCAGACGGCTGCCTGAGAGAGGGAGACGTTATTGTCGTCGAGTTTGTCCTCAACGGTAGACCAGGCCCGGTCAGCGACGCGAGTGACCTTGCGCAGGATCTTGGCTCTGGTTGCGGCAATGGCCTCGGCCTCCGCTCGCTCGACCGCTTTAACGGTGCTTCCACCGACCTTACAGACGCGGGCAATTTCGCGGTAGGAGACGTGCTCG
>JALYOR010000146.1 GCA_030856765.1 Verrucomicrobiota bacterium
CCCCGGCCGGGGTGAGACGTTAGGGACGACCGGGGTCAGCGCCCCCGGCTACAAGACGCAGCGTGCGGGATGATCAGGGCCAGAGCCGCACCGAGCCGCAACACCCCGGACGAGAACCCGGCTTCCGCCGCTTTCATCTTCTGTCGTTACGCGTCAGGTCAGGGAGATGGCCTTGAAGGAGCTGATCACGTCGTCCGGGCCGGCCTCGGTGAAGAAGCATTCGTAAAAGCCCGGGCCGAGATCCCAATGATCGCCCTTGTAGTGCTCGTCGCGATAGAAACGCCAGATGCCGCTGACGACGATGAGGGAGCTGATGCGATCGTTCCAAAAATCTCCCAGGTAATGAAAACTGAGGTTCGTTCTGGCGTAGGCGCCTTTAAAGCCGGCGTGATCGAAGATAATCAGCTCCGGCAGCCGAAAGCCCTCGACCGGTTTTTCCGGGTTCTCGCAGGCCGCACAGGCGTGGTATTTGAGAGGGGCCACTTCCCATTTCGTGTCGATGATGGAGCCATTGTCTGGCGATAAGTCGGTCTTCGGTACTTGTTTCATAGCTTTATTATTTCGGATTTGAACAGGCCAGCCGTTGCTTGTCGAGCGCGAGATTAAGGAAAAGAAGAAACGGGCTAAATTTGATGCTCGCGATTATCCGAGCGCAGCCGGATCGTTTTGGTCTGCAAATCGTGCGAGGCGCGAATGAAGCGAACGGTCTTGCTCTTGGCCCGCATCAGGACGGAATGCGTGATCGCGTTCGCTCCCTGCGATTTCACGCCGGGCAGAAGGGCGCTGTCGCTGATCCCGGTCGCGCAAAAGATGATGTTCTTCCCGTTGGCCAGGTCGTCGGCGAAAAAGACCTTGCCGAGATCGCCCTCGTAGCCATCCGCGACGAGTTGGGTGCGTTCCTCTTCGTCCCGGGGCCACATCATGCACTGCATGTCGCCGCCGAGGCATTTGATCCCGGCTGCCGCCAGGACGGCTTCGGGCGAACCGCCGATGCCTATATAAAGATCGATCCCGCTTTCCGGATAGGACGGAGCCATGGCCGCGGCGATGTCGCCGTCGCTGATCATCCGGAGCGAGGCGCCGACTCGCCGGATCTCCTTCACGATTTCCTTGTGCCGCGGGCGGTCGAGCATCATCACGACCACATCCTGGACGCGCTTCTGCAAGGCTTTCGCGACGGTGATGAGCGTTTCCTCGATCGGGCTCTCGAGTTTCAAGGTTTCGATGCCCGCCTTTTTCATGCTCCGGATGACATCCGGCCCGTAAGCCAGCTTCATCATGTAGAACGACGGGATGTCGCGGAGCGCGAGCTTCACGTCCTTCTCCGGGCTGGCGGCGGCGATACAGGTGATCGAGTTCGGCGCCCCCTTCGCGATGTTGGTCGTGCCGTCGATCGGGTCGAGGGCGATGTCGAATTGCGGCGCGCCCGGCAGCCACATCCCGAGTTGTTCGCCTTTGAAAATACCGGGCGCGTCGTCCTTGATGCCTTCGCCGATCACGACTTCGCCGCAGATATTCATCAGATCGAACATCCCGCGGATCGCATCGCAGGCGGCGCCGTCGGCCTTTTCTTTTTCGCCCCGGCCGAGCCAGGGGAGGGCGCTGAGGGCCGCGGCCTCGGTCGCGCGGACGAAATCGAATTCAATGATGCGCTCGATATCGTCGTAATTCTGCTTTGGAATCCGCATGGCCTGAGATTCGCAAAGTTCGGTGCTCGTGGCAAGAGCGGGCGCGAGGCGTGACAGTGAGGGTTCCCTCGCCGCGCTGCGCCGGCTCGGGATGACAAACGGGAACGACGTTTCTACCCCAACTCGTTAGGGCTTTTTCTCAACCGGCGGTTTCGGTTTGGCCGAGACCTGCTCTTGCCCCGCGACTTCGTATTCCGGCTTGGCCACGCCGAGGAGCCAGTGGTCGAACCAGCCCACGATATGTTGCAGGCGCTCGATCCGGTGCCGCGGTTCGCCGGCACGCGAGAGCTCGTGCGTCTCGCGCGGGAACTTCACCAGCACGGTCGGAATCTTGCGGAACTTGAGCGCCCGAAACATTTGTTCGCCGCCCGCGTCGGGCGGGGTGCGGGTGTCGTCCTCGCCGACCACGAGCATGAGCGGGGTCTTGACGTTGTTGATGTAGGTGATCGGCGAGCGGGCTTTGTAATCGCCTTCTTCATCCTTGAAGGGCGGCGTCTTGAACCAGTTCGGCTGGAAGAGGGTGAAATCGGCCGTGTACCACCAGTCGGCCCAATTGGCGATGTCGCGCTGCGCCACGCCCGCGGCAAAACGATCGGTGTGTCCCACCACCCAGTTGGTCAGCAGGCCGCCGCCGCTTCCGCCGGTCACGCCCAGTTTCTTTTCGTCGATCCCACCCCGCCTAACGACTTCATCCACGCCCGCCATCAGGTCTTTGAAATCGTCGCCTGGATATTTGTATTGGATGATGTTGCCAAAAGCTTGGCCGTAACTCGTGCTCCCGCGCGGGTTTGGGTAAAGGACGAGGTAACCTTTGGCCGCCATCCACTGGAACTCGTGCTCGAAGATGTAGCCGTAGGCGGCGTGCGGGCCGCCGTGGATGTTCAGGATAAGCGGATACTTTTTCGCCTTATCGAAACCGGGCGGTTTCTGGATCCAAGCCTGGATGCGTTTGCCGTCAAAGCTCTCGTACCAGATTTCCTCCGGCTCGGTCAGGTTGAGCTGACCGAAGAGCGCATCGTTCGAATGCGTCAACTGGCGCGGTTCCGCGCCCGGCTGGTCGAGGCAGAAGAGATCGTTGATCCGGGTCGGGGTGGAGACGAGGTAGACGAGCTTTTTTCCATCGGCAGAAGCGGCAAAGCGCGTCACGGCCTGGTTGCCTTGAGTCAGATCGGTGGCGCCGCCATTGGTCGCATCAAAGGAGGCGAGTTGGGTGCGGCCTTCCTTGGAGTAGATCTCCATGATGCTCGATCCATCGGCCGACCAGATCGGCTGGTTCGCGCCGAAGCCGCGTGGGGCGGCGTTGTCGCCGAAGACACTGTCGCCCGCGTCGAAGTCGAAGTTGGTCGTTAGGTTGACTGGCTTCGCGTTTTCCGTGAGCTCGAGCGTCCAGAGATCCGACTGGGTGTAAGAATTCACCGGCTCGTTCACCTCCGCGATGAAAGCGGCGCGCTTTCCATCCGGGCTGAAGGCGAGTGTGCGGATGCCCATCGGAATGCTATTGAGCAATTTGGCTTCCCCGCCTTTCTCTGCCACCACGTAAAGCTCGGTCTTCGGAAGTTCGTAATAGGGCTCGTCGACGTGCCAGGAGGTGAAGTAAATCTGCGCGCCATCATTTGACCAAACCGCGTTGCCCTCGTCGAAGCGGCCGTCCGTCAATCGACGCGGTTCCACCTTTTCTTCGGCGCTCCGCAGTGCCGCTATGAGCCAGAGGTGGTCGTGGCGTTTCAGGTCGAGGTAACCTTCTTCGTTATCCCGATAAACCGCATGCGTGACGACGTGCACATCACTCTCCGGTTCCTCTTCGGCCGCGCTCTCTTTCTTTCGCGCCTGCTTAGCGATGTCCTCGGAATTCGAACTGCTGGTGAAGACGATCAACTTCCCATCCGGCGACCACTGCGGATCGCTCGCGCCTTTGGGCAGATCGGTGAAGACAAACGCGTCGCCGCCCGCCATCGGGAGGAGATAAAGTTGCGGCGGCTGCTTCTTCCCGTCCTTCTCCAGCGTGCGCGAAAACGCCATCCACTGGCCATCCGGCGACCAGCGCGGTCCGGAGTCGCGCGGTCCGCTGGTCAGTTGCCGCGGCGCTTGATCGCCCGCCGTCGGCACCACCCAGATCGAGGTCTCATAGCCGGTTTTCTTCTCGTCCACCGTCACCCGCACATAGGCGACGCGCGCGCCGTCCGGCGAGACCTGCGGATTACCGATCCAGACGAAATCGTAGAGGTCGTTTTCGGTGATGTTGCGCTTCGCGGTGGGAGTAGAGTAGGCGAGCGGCGTGATCGTCAGGCAAAAGGAAAACAGAAAAGCGACGCGCAGGATTCGATTCGACATGCGCCTAAGCTGGCACCGCTATCCAAGCGCGCAATCTCCACCCTTTGTCTGCTTAACGGTTTGGCAGGAGCTTCGTCGACGTCGCGTCACGGTTCTCGTAGGTGGTGAAAGACTCTTCAAGTTTGAAATAGTCTTGCTGTAGCTGCTTCAAGATTTCGTGAGGAACAGGCGGCGCGCGCAACTGTCCAATCGCTTGCCGCGCGATCGTTTCGGCCATTCGCCCCCCCGTGTTTTTGATAACCGTGAGGTTGCGCACCGGGCCTCCGGCGGCAGGTATTTCGAATGTGGTGGCCACGGTTCCTACTTGGAGCGCGTCCTCGTTGATCTTGACGAGGTGATACCAAAGTGGGCCGAGCCGGTCCTCGACCAAATCCTTGTAGCTCGTTTGAGCAGGAGAGACTTTGGCGGCCGGTTTGATGGCTTCCGCGGCTGAAGGAGGAGTCCGACACGATCCGAGGAGAGTGGGGAGAATCAAAGCAAGGACCAGGGTGCGTTTGCTCACGCGCTGAGGATGGTAATGAGGCGAGAGGTTGTCGAGCCTGCACGCTCCGCTTCCTCCGCCCCAATCTTTTTGTTGCGCCTCGCGTGACTCGCCCTTTACTCTTCCCGCGCATGTTTCGTTTTCGGTTTTCTCCGCTCGCGGCTCTCGCCGGTCTGATCATCGTCTTCACCTCTTGCGAGCGGCATCACGTCGGGGAATTGCCCGAACTGCAAAAGGAACACCTCCACCCGCTGGAGGCGGCCGCTGAAGAGCCGATCCATGCCATCCCGACTCCGCCGCTGCCTTCGCCCACTCCGGCCAACTTTTTTCCGAAGCAGCAGCCCTAACCAGGAGCAGATCGAGCCCCAACGAAACGGAGCGACATGGCCAAGTACAAATACGACCGCACCCCTCCGAACATCACGACCATGCCGCCGGGCGTTCCCTACATCATCGGGAACGAGGCAGCCGAGCGTTTTTCCTTCTATGGGATGCGCTCCATCCTGATCATTTTCATGACTCAGTATCTGGTCACGAGCAGCGGCGCGACCGACCACATGGGCGACGCGGAGGCCCGGCAATACTTCGCCCTCTTCGTCGCGGCGGTTTATTTCCTCCCCATTTTTGGCGCCATCCTGGCGGAGGGTTTCATTGGTAAATACCAGACGATTTTCTGGCTCTCGATCGTCTATTGCTTCGGTCATTTCGCGCTCGCCTTGAACGAGACCCGGCTCGGCCTGCTCATTGGTCTGGGCCTCATTTCTTTTGGTGCGGGCGGCATCAAACCGTGCGTTTCAGCCAACGTGGGCGACCAGTTTGGCGAGTCGAACAAGCACCTTCTCTCGAAGGTTTTCGGCTGGTTCTATTTCTCGATTAACGCTGGCTCGTTCATCTCCACCATCGCTTGCCCGTTTCTTCTCCACGATCCGCGTTTCGGTCCGAGATGGGCCTTCGGTATTCCGGGTATCTTTATGGTGCTGGCGACGATTTCGTTTTGGCTGGGCCGCAAGAAATTCGTGCACATCCCGCCCGCCGGAATCGGTTTCCTCAAACAAACTTTCAGCCGGGAAGGGCTCGGCGCGCTCGGGCGACTCGCGGTGGTTTACGTCTTTGTGGCGGTCTTCTGGTCGCTCTGGGATCAAAGCAGCGGTGGCTCCTGGACAC
>JALYOR010000157.1 GCA_030856765.1 Verrucomicrobiota bacterium
TGCGGCAGCCGAAGGTGCGCGCGCAGGCGGAGTCGGATTTCTTCGCAGATCAACGCGGCGCCCGGAAACCGGTCGAAGGGACAATTCCGCTTGGATACCAAATGCCGATCTCTCCCGACCAGGGACGGGGCTTCGATCAGGGTGGCGAGATGGCGATGCAGCCGCAGCTCGGTTTCAGCGAGGGCACAGACTATTACAATACCGGCAAAATGGAAGCGAACTGGGGCACGGGTTTGCCGGTGGAGGTGGATACGGCGCTGATGCTCCGCGGCCAGCAGCGTTTCGATATCAACTGCGCGGTCTGCCATGGGCCGCTCGCGATGGGGGACGGGATCGTGAAGCAGTACGGCCTCGCGACGGTCGTGAGCCTGCAGGACGAGCGCATCCGGAAGATGTCCGACGGCGAAATTTTTGACACCATCACGCACGGCAAGAACACCATGATGGCCTACGGTCCGCGCGTCACGGTGCATGATCGCTGGGCGATCATCGCCTACCTGCGCGCCCTGCAACGGAGCCAGAACGCCACGCTAGCGGATGTGCCGCCGGAACGTCAGGTGGATTTGGACAAAAAGCCGGAACCGGCCCCGGCCGCGGAGGCCGCCAAGAAATGAGCGATCGATCCCACGTCCAACCCGCACCGGAAGGCGAATATTTTGAGAGCAGCCGATTCAACGGCCTGTCGTTGATCTGCCTCGTCGTCGGCCTTCTCGGCCTCGCCCTCAGCGTTGTCGGCTGGATCGTTTCGCCGGTTCAATTCAGCTTTTCCTGGCTCTTCGGTTTCTTCTTCTTCTTCACTCTCTGCATTGGCTGTCTCTTCTGGACGATCGTGCATCATGTGGTCGACGCGGAGTGGTCGGTCGTCGTGCGGCGGCAACTGGAGAATATTGCTCTCCTTCTGCCAGTCTTGGGACTGCTCTTTATCCCGGTCTGGCTGCTGCGGAAAAATCTCTATCGCTGGATGGATATCCCGCGCGGCGTTGATCCATTGCTCGACGCCAAGCGCGGCTATTTGAACTGGGAGTTCTTCCTCATCCGGTCGGTCTTCTTTTTCGTCGCTCTCGCCATTGTGGCCTACCTCCTCCGCCGCTTCTCGGTCGACCAGGATCGCGATGGTAATCCGCGGTTCACCCTGATGATGCGAAAACTTTCCTTCGTTGGGCTGCCGATCTTCGCGCTTTGCCTCACCTTTGGCGCCTTCGATTGGCTGATGAGCCTGAACTGGCACTGGTTCTCGACCATGTGGGGCCCGTACATTTTCGCCGGCACGGCGGGCAGCTCGATGTCGCTCCTTGTCCTCGTCATCACCGCGCTGCGCAAGGCGGGTTACCTGAAGGATGTGGTCACGATCGAGCATTACCACATCATGGGGAAATGGCTCCTCGCCTTCTCGGTTTTCTGGGCCTACATCGGCTTCAGCCAATACATGCTCTATTGGTACGCCAACATTCCGGAAGAGACGCAGTACTACATCCTGCGCAACACCGCCGGGTGGAACACGCTCAACTGGATCCTTGTGATCGGCCGGTTCTTCGTGCCGTTCGGCATCCTGCTCCTCCGTTCGGTGAAAAAGAAACCGATGGTGCTCTGCTGCATCGCCGGCTGGATCCTCGTCATGCAGCTGCTCGACATGTATCTCATTGTGCTGCCCAGCTTGCACGGCACCGGGGTTCACCTCAGCATCCTCGACTTCGTGCCGCTCCTCGCGATCGGCGGCACCCTCGCTTTTGTCTATCTGCGAATCGTGGGAAAAACTTCCCTCTTCCCGGTGCGTGACCCGCGCCTGATTGAATCTCTTCGCCTGACCAACTAACCGTGCCTAACGACGATACACTCGCCCATCCTGAGCAACCGCGCTTCCTGCTTTCGAGCTGGTTGTGGGCGGTTGTGCTCTTCGTTTTCTTCGGCGCCATCGTGGCCATCGCCTTCGGGGCGATGAACCGCGGCTCGACCTATGAGGACGAGCGCTCCAGCACACGGACCGAGAAGCTCAAGGTGGCGCACGACGAATGGACCTCGAAAGCGAATGGCTACGGCTGGGTGAACAAGGAGAAAGGCGTGGCCCACATTCCGATCCAGCGGGCCATGCAACTGGAGCTGTCTGCTTTGCAGGGCAGGAAACCGGCGCCCGCCGGCCCCATCGCGACCCCCGCTCCGGCAGCGGCTGAGGTGCCGGTGACTGCGACCGGCGCGACCCAACCCGAAAACCCGACGCCCGCCGTTGGCCCATCTGTTTCGCCCACGCCGCCGCCGACTTCGGTGAAAGGTCCCAACTCCGAGATTCGCGGTCAGCCCGCCGCTGCGGCGAACCCGCCGGACGCCGTTCCCGGCACGCAGCCTGGCGCAAATGCCACACCGGCCGCGGGACCGGATTCGCAATCCGAGGTAGCGCCGGTGTCCCCAACCGGAACCCCATTCAAGAAACCGCCGGGAACACCGCTGCCAGTGCGTGGCGCGCCGACACCCAAGCCATGAGTTGGTCCGAACTTTTTTCCAAATTGAAGCGCTACGATCAGAACGCGACCGTCATTTTTGATCGCGCCGAGCCGATCGGCCAGCCGACTGACCTCGTGCTGCCCTACCGGCGCTGGTTCAAACGCCGCGCCCCGCACAAGAAAGCGACCCAGCCGCTCGCGCCTGCTGCCCATTCATGAATCCGTCCACCGCAATTGACCCAGAGGTGTCCGCCGACGTGGAAGTGACCACTAGCGACGTCGAACGCGTCGAGCGCGCCTTGATCGACGCCTCGACTCGCCTGCCGGTTCTCGTGTTCTACGCCTCGGCCATCGCCTGGCTGCTGCTCGCGACGTTCCTCGGGATTCTTACCTCCTTCAAACTGCACACACCTGGCCTGGCTTCGGACGTCGCCTTTCTTACTTGGGGACGGATTCGTCCGGCCCATTTGGATGCGATCATTTACGGTTGGGCTTCGATGGCTGGCATGGGAACGGCGATCTGGCTGATGGCCCGGCTTTGTCGCACCACCCTGCGCCACCCGCTTCTCCTCATCAGCGGCGCGGCCTTTTGGAACCTCGGGGTGGTGATGGGAATCATCGGCGTGCTCGCCGGTGACAGTACCGGTTACGAATGGCTGGAATTCCCCGGCTACTCAGCCCTCGTTCTCTTCGTCGCCTATCTCCTCATCATGACCTGGGCGCTGATCATGTTCCGCTATCGCCGGCGCGGCCATGTCTATATCACCCAATGGTACTTGTTAGGCGCGTTTCTTTGGTTCCCGTGGCTCTATGGCGCCGCGCAGGTCATGCTCTTTATTGTCCCGGTCCAGGGTGTAATGCAGGCCGCGGTCAACTGGTGGTTTGCCAATAACCTGCTGTTCCTCTGGTTCGGCTCGATCGGTCTCGGCACGGTCTATTACATGATCCCGAAAGTGATCGGGCGGCCGGTCCACAGCTATTACCTCGCGGCGATCGGGTTTTGGACTTTCGCGATCTTTTTCAGCTGGACCGGCATGCAACGGCTGATCGACGGTCCGTTCCCGGCCTGGATGATCACGGCCAGCATCGCGGCCATGATCCTCGGGCTCATCCCGGTCGCTACCGTCGGGCTGAATCATCACATGACCATGCGCGATCATTTTCCGCTCATGCGTTATAGCCCGACCCTGCGCTTCACGGTTTTCGGGGCGATTTCCTATACGGCCTTCAGTATTGTCGGCGTGCTCATCTCGCTTCGTTCCATGGCGCGGATCGTCCATTTCACCGAGGTGAGTATGGGCTACACCTACATGGGGCTCTACGCCTTCTTCACCATGGTGATCTTCGGTTCGATGTACTACATCGTGCCGCGCCTCGTCGGGCGTGAATGGCGCTACGCTTCGCTGATCAAGCTGCACTTCTGGGGCTCCACCTACGGGATCGGGTTGATGGTCCTGCTCCTTCTCGTCGGCGGTTTCGTCCAGGGGCTGAGCCTGAACGATCCTACACTGTCGTTTTCCGAGACGACCCAGACGATCCTGCCCTATCTGCGCGGCTGCACCCTGGCCTGGCTGCTCCTGACTGTGTCGCATCTCGTATTCGCGTTTCATTTTGGCTTGATGCTGATGGGATTTGGCCGCACGGCCAGCGTCCCGACTTTCTTGAACCCCCTCGAGGGCCGACCGGGAGGTGGACACTGATGAAGGGACTGCAACCGCTTTTCCTCGGTATCTTCGGCATCTTCGCCTTCTCCTGGCTCGGGATGACGGTGGTGCCGAATCTCCAGATCGGCAGCCTCGATCCGCAGACGGATGAAGAGGGGACCGACATCTATCCAATGCCGCCCTCCGGCATGGCGCTGCGGGGAGCGGAAGTTTATGCGGCGAACGGCTGTGTCTATTGCCACTCGCAGCAGGTCCGTCCCGATTACGGCGGCTCCGATCTCGAGCGGAAATGGGGGACGCGGCGGAGCGCACCGCGCGATTATATTTTCCAGCCGGTCGTTCTTCTCGGCAAGATGCGCGTTGGCCCCGACTTGGCTGACGTCGGGAGTCGCGCTGCCTTGCAGGAAGAGGGTGCTGCACCGGCGCCCAGTCCTGACGCTGCGGCCTCGCTTGGCGCCGAGCCCGCTACCGGTGCGCCGGCCGCCGCCGCTTCTCCAGCCGCGAATGGGGCTTCACTCGCTCCTCCCGGCTCGAGTCCCGTTGCGACAGCAGCCTCGGCTAATGCCGTTGCCAGTCCGGCCTCGGGAGCAACTCCCGGTGCCGATGTCGGAGCAAGTCCTGCCGTCGCAGCCAGCCCAGCGCTGGCGAAAACCGATGCCTCGCCTGCACCTGCGGCCAGCGCCTCACCGGCCAACGCCGCTTCACCGGCAGCCGTGGCCGGGGCTTCACCCGCGACCGCTTCTTCGCCTGTTGCCGCATCGGGCGCTTCACCTGCCACTGCCGGTTCGCCCGCAGCTGTGGCGAGTGCTTCACCTGCCGCTGCCGGTCCACCCAAAGCGGTGGCCGCCGCCGGATCGCCCGAGCCTGCCCCGGGAGCACCAGCGACTTTACCTCAGGCCGGTGGCCAGCCCGCAGCCAGTGTTCCCATCTCCGCGCCCACCATGGTGGCCAACGTCAACGGACTCACCGCCACGGGCAATCCGCTTCCGTACACCGCCGCCTGGCACCATCGGCATCTCTACAACCCGCGCAGCGTCTCTGAGGATTCCAACATGCCCGCCTATCGTTTCCTTTACGAGAAGCGCCGCATTAGTGGAGTCGTCTCGCCCGACGCGATTAATTTTGCCGGCGACCATGGCGATGCACCCGAAACCAGCTGGGAGATCATTCCCAGCTATGACGCGAAGTGCCTCGTCGCCTACCTCATGTCGCTCAACCAATCTCACCCCTTGAAGGAAGCTAAGGCTCCCGTGACGATTGCGGCGCCGACACCGCCGGCAGCCGAGGAGGCGCAGAAGTGATGAACCAGCCTCCTGAAAATCTCCCACGCCAGGGGATGGACTACGGTGAAACCCAGGAGGTGCGCGATACGCATGCCGCCATCGTTAGGGAGAAAGTCGAACCGCGGGTCGGGCGCGAACCCCTCTCGCTCTGGTTGATCGCGATCTACGGTCTCGCGGTATTTTTCGGCGGCGCCTATCTCGGTCGCTACGCCGGAAATTTCAGTGGTGACGGGCTCGATTATCTCGCCGGCGCTCCGAGAGTTGCGTCCAAAGCGAGCGCGGGCGGCGCTGAGCAGGCCGCCGAATTGACCCCTGTGGAGAAGGGCAAAAAGATTTACTCCGCCAACTGCGCCACGTGTCACCAAGCCAATGGTCTCGGGGTGGCGGGGCAATATCCGCCCTTGGCCGGCTCCGAGTATGTCGACGGTGGGACGAAGCGCCTTGGGATGATCCTGCTCAAGGGCTTGCAGGGTCCGCTTACGGTAAATGGTCAGCAATACGGTTCGGCCGTGATGCAACCCTGGGAAAAGAACCTGAACGACCAGAAGATTGCCGATGTACTCACCTACGTCCGGCAGGAGTGGGGTAATAAGGCCGAACCGGTTGCGCCGGAAGGCATCTCCGCTTTGCGCAAGGAACTCGCCGGTCGCACGGAGTCCTTCACGGAACCAGATTTGCAGGCGGTCCCAGCCGGGGCGGATTTGCCCGGCGGAGCGCCTCCGACACCTGCGCCAGGCGCTTCCGCCGAGCCGGGCGGCAGCCCGCCGGCACCGGCCAAGCCATAGCATTCGCCTAACAATCAGTGCTGGCCTGGAGCCAGGCAGCGTAGGCTGGTTCCTCGAGTTCTCCCGCCGCCAACGCGAGGGTCTGGATGGTGGCGTCGACTTCCGTTGCGCGGAAATGACAGCTATTCAATTGCAAAAAAAGAACGGCCACCGTAAAGCCGATCCGCTTGTTGCCATCGAGAAACGGATGATTCTTAACCAAGCCAAAGCAGTAGCTCGCGGCGAGATCGAAAAGGGTGGGTTTGGCGTAGCTGATACGATGCGACGGGCGGGAGAGAGCGGAGTCAAGAAGCGCTCCGTCCCGAAGACCTGGCGCGCCGCCAAACTCGGCCAGGAGGCGTTCGTGCAGGGCCAGAACGGTCTCGCGCTGCACCCACTGGGGCTTCTTCACTTTGCCAGTTCTCGCAGCGTATTGCGATAGCGACGGATGACATCTTCAGCAGCTTTCATTTGCTGCGCGAATTCAGCATTCTTCGGGGTGATCCGGAAGCTTCCATCGGGTGCTGCGGTCAAGATGAGAGAATCACCCTCTCCTGCCTTGAGTCGCGCCAAAGCATCTTTCGGCAGAACCAGACCGACCGAATTGCCGATCCTACGTAACTTCAGTTCCAGAACCATGTGATAACGAATGTAATAACGTCTCTTAACCCAGTCAATCGCTTATGAAGACCCAGCGATCGCTTCGGCGAGAAGTTCCGCCATGTGCTTCGGATGCACGGGCGTCAGGTCGTCGATCTGATGACGGCAACTCGTGCCGGATGCGACCACGACCGCGTCCGGCGGTTGGTGCGTCACCTTCTCGACCAGTGGCGCAGCGACCTTGAGCGACAATTCGTATTTCGCTTCAAGCATGCCGAACGCGCCCGCCATCCCGCAGCAACCGGTGTCGAGCAGCGTCGCTTTCCGGCCCGGCAGGCGTTCCGCCAATCGCACCATGAACCCGGGATGCAAGAGCGACTTCGCGTGGCAATGCGCATGAATCGCGACGTGGGCGTTGCGCCGGGTAAAAGCGAGCGCACCCGGTTCCTGGTTGAGCAGATCGTCGATAAACTTTTCGAAGAGATGGCAGCGCGCGGCGATGGTCTCGGTGTCGGGCAGCTTGAGCTCGCGATAATCTTCTACAAACATCGAGTAACAGGAGGGCTCGAGGAAGAGGATTGGAACGTCCGCCTCGGTCTCACGGAGTAGGGCGAGATTGTGCCGACCGAGGCGCGCGGCTTCTCGAAGATTACCCTGACTAAAGGCCGGTCGTCCGCAGCATTTGCGTCCGGTGGCGAGAGCGACGGCAAAACCGAGCGCTTCGAGCACCTTGACAGCTGCGATACCGATGTGCGGTTCGTGATAGCGGACGAACGTGTCGTCCCAAAGAATGACTCGGCCGCGAGAGTTGTAGCTGGGGACGCTGTCCCCGGTTTCGGTAGCAGCGCCGGAGGACCGCCGCCGGCCGGGGACGGCGTCCCCGGCTACAGGACTGGATCGACCGTGCCTAACGAACCAGCGATCAAAGCGCTCCTTCGCGTAATGCGGCAGCGTCCGCTTCGCGGAAAGTCCGAGCGCTTTCTCCAGCAGGAGACGGAGCGGCGGAAAATCGAGGGTTGCATTGGCCAGCGAAGGAAGCAGGCAACCGAGCCGGCCTAACGTGTCCACATCGCTCAACATCCGGACCCGCAGCGGAAGCCCATCGCGCTCATGCCGCGCGTGGACCAGCTCCGCCTTGAGCAGCGCGAGATTCACATTCGACGGGCACTCCGTGGTGCAGGCTTTGCAGGAAAGGCAGTTACTCAGCGCGTCCTCCAGCTCCTGCGCGCGCAACGGATCGTCGCCTTCCACCCTTAGCTCAAGCGCGGTGCGGATCGCGTTGGCCCGGCCCCGGGTCGACATGTATTCCTCGCCCGTGGCGAGAAAGGTCGGGCACATCGTCGGCGCATCCTTGCGACAACCGCCGCAGCCGTTGCACTGTTCGAGGTTGCCGATAAAAGAGTGATCTTTGGCCGCGAAGGCGAGGTAAGGCTTAAAAGGCAACTCGATCGGCCGCTGGAAATTCTCCCGCAGATCCTGGTCGACCTTGAAACGGCCGTCGCCGATCAGCTTTTCCGGATTGAAGAGGTTCTTCGGATCGAAGGTCTGTTTGATCGCCCGCATCACCTCGAGCAATTCCGGCCCGACCTGCTCGCGCATGTATTCGGTGCGCGCGATCCCGACCCCGTGTTCGGCGGCGAGCGAGCCCTTGAACTGCCTAACGAGCGCGGAGACGTCGTCAGAAATTTGCCGGTATTTTTTCAGGTCCGCCGCATCATGCAAATCGAGCACAGGCCGCACGTGGAGCAGCCCGGTCGCGGCGTGACCGTAATAGCAAACCTCCAGACCGAGCGGATTCATGATCGCCTCCAGCCCGGCGACATAAGCGGGCAGCTGCGCTGGCCGGACGGCGGCGTCTTCGATGAAAGCGACCGGCTTGGCCGGTCCAGGCCTTCCGGTGAGCAGGGAAAGACCGGCTTTGCGCATCGACCAGACGAGGTTCATCTCCGCGCTGTCGGCGCAGATCAGCGTGCGCAGCCCGAGCTTTCGGGCGGCGAGGGTGGCGAGGCGGCCAACGACATCGTCGTCGTAGAACTCGACGATCAAAATCGACTGGCACGGCCTGGTGTCGAGCTCTAGCAGCTTTCTGGCGGCTTCGAAATTGAGCTGGCCTTTGGTTTGGTCGAAAAGCGGCCGGTCAATGTGTTCGATGGCCGAGGGTGTGAGGTCGAGCAATTCAACCGTAGCCTGCATCGCTTCGGCGACCGAAGCGAAGAACACCAATCCGAGTCCCTTGCTTCGTGGAAGGGGAACGATCTGTAGTTCCGCGGAAAAGATCGCGGCCAGCGTCCCTTCGCTGCCGGACAGGATTTCGGTCAGATTTTCCGGAGCGCGCGAGAAACGTTCCAGTGCGTAACCACTCCAGCGCTTCAGCATTCCCGACGGCATCCGTTCCGCGATTTCGGACTCCTCTTGCCTAACGAGCTGGGCGATCTTCTCCTGTTCCGCGGCGAGGGCGGGATGGCCGGGCCCGATCGTTTCGATGCGTCCATCGGCCAGCACGATCTCGAGCGCCCGAACATGATCCGCGGTCGTGCCGTAAACCGGAACCCGGGCGCCGGAAGAGTTGTTGGCAATCATCCCGCCGAGCGTGGCGCGCGAACTGGTCGCAACGTCTGGCCCAAAACAAAAGCCGTGCGGCTTGAGGAAAGTGTTGAGCTGATCGAGGACGACGCCCGCGCCCACTCGGACGGTGCGCCGCGCAAGATCGAGCGCGCTGATCTGGCGATTGTGCCGGGAGAAATCGACGATCAGCCCGTCGCCGATCGCCCCCCCCGCGAGGCCACTTCCTGCGCCGCGGGGCGAAACCGATAGTCCTGCGTCGCCGGCAGCCAGAATCGCCTCGCGCGCTTCTTGCGCACTGCGGGGAAAGGCCACCGCGGCCGGCTCGATCTGATAGAGCGACGCGTCAGTCGCGTAGAGCTGGCGGGTGCGATTGTCGAAAGCGACATCGCATTTTGAAGCGGCGAGGGTTCGTTCCTGCGTCGAGGTCATCGGCCTCTCAACATTCGTTCACCGCGAGCGATTACAAGAAGTCTCGCTCCGCTCAACGGATCGCCGCTAGGGCGTAGGCTGAGCGGACGCCGCGGGAGCTGCCGTCGGGCTGGTTCCTCCGGCGGCTGGGATGGCACCCACGGCCGCATTGGCCGCCGAAGGAGATGCTGCGCCCGCGGCGGGACTTCCTCCAACCGGAGCGATTTTCGCCTTCGCGTCGGCCGCGGCGTTCACTGCCGCTGCTTTGAGCGGCAGCGGTGCGGCAGCTTTAGCAGGTGCAGAAGTCTTCATCAACTCCCGACGAAGCACAGAATCAGGCGCGCCGCGATGGGCGTAGAGCACCGAGAGCAGGAGGACGAGAACGAAAAAGATGCTGGCCAGCCAAGTCGTAGCCGTGGTCAAAACCGTGGTCGTCTGTGCGCCGAAAATGTTTTCCGTGACGCCGCCGCCGAAGGCCGCGCCCAGCCCCTCGCTCTTTGGGCGTTGCATCAGGATGACCAGCATCATGAGGACCGCGACGAGCGCCTCGAGCACGAGCAGGAAATTGATCATGATGGTCATGCGGGACGGGCAATATGGCCAAAGCCTGTGGTTTGTCCACGGCGAAGGCGTAGCCGCAGGAATCAGCGCACCGGCACTTTGCGGTGCACCCAGACGCTGTTCACGATCCCGAGGCCGAACATGATCATGAGCGCAAAGGAGCCGCTGTAGCTGATCAGCGGCAACGGCACACCGGTGATGGGCAGAATCGAGATGGTCATTCCGACGTTCTGGAAGATGTGAGTAAAAATGAGCGTCGCGATCCCGATCACCAGGAGGAGCCCAAACAGGTCGCTCGCCTTGTAGGCCACGAAAAGACAGGTCAGCAAAAGAAGTGCGAACGCGCTCAAGAGCGCGATCCCGCCCATGAAACCCCACTGCTCGCCAATCGCGGAAAAGATGTAGTCGTTGTGGACCGCGGTCGCAGGCAGGAAGCCGAGCTCGATTTGCGTGTTAGGCGCCTTGAACCCTTTGCCCGCCCAGCCGCCCGAACCGATCGCGATGAGCGACTGATTAATCGCCCAAGCCGAGCCCTGGCGGTCGATATCGGGATTGATGAACGCAGTAATTCTCTCCTGTTGGTATGGCTTCAGCCCGACGTAGGCGATCGGGATG
>JALYOR010000162.1 GCA_030856765.1 Verrucomicrobiota bacterium
AGACGGCTCCCCTCGATGTCTTCGCCGGTGTAGGGGACGCCGCGTTCCTCCAGGATCTGTTGCAGTTGGCCGTCTTCGCCGAAAGTGCCGTGGATGGCGAGGAAGGCGAGCTCGGTGTCGTTAGGCAAAACGAAGTCGGAATTCTCGACGTCGACTTCGGTGATCTCTGCGCCTAACGAGCGCAGTGCCTGGGCCACGCCGGCGCCGGTGGCGAGCGAGACTTGTCTCTCGGAACCGGGGCCGCCCATGAGGACGGCGATTTTTTTGTGAGCCAGTTGGATCATGATGCGACCTCCGCGCGGGCCAACGCTGTCATCCCGAGTCGCGCTGACGACGAGGGATCTCTCGATGGGAATACTGGCGTTGGGGTGACGCTAAGGCGTGAATTGCCATGGAGAGGTCCCTCGCCGCGCTGCGCCGGCTCGGGATGAAAATTCTCAAAAAAGTGGCGCAATTTGCTCATCCATCCTCCCCCACGATTTGTACTTCGGTTTCCAGTTCTATGCCGCGTTTGGCCCGGGCTGTGGCCTGGATTTGCGCGATCAATTCCAAGACTTGGTCGGCCGTGGCGGCGCCTTCATTCACGATAAAGTTACCGTGCACTTCCGAAACGCGCGCGTCGCCGACGCGGGAGCCTTTGAGGCCGAGCTCGTCGACCAGTTTGCCCGCCGGACAGGCACTTGGGTTCTTGAAGATGCAACCGGCGCTCTTCGCGGCCGGCTGAGTGCTGCGCCGCTTTTCCTGTGACTCATCCAGCCGCCTAACGATTTCTTCGGTGGACGATTTCTCGCCGCGAAAGACGGCCGAGACGGCGAAGTTTTCGTCCAGCGACGGGACGTGCCGGTAATGGATTTCCAATTCCGCCGGTGCCTTTTCCTGCGCGTTGCCTTCGCGATCGAGGTAGCGGACTCGCACCACTTGATCGAATGTCTGCACCCCCATCGCGCCGGCGTTCATCTTCAAGCCGCCGCCGACCGAGCCGGGAATGCCCTCCATCCATTCGAAGCCGCCGATGCCCGCAGCTTTCCCGGCGTAGGCGATCTGTTTCAATTTCGCACCGACACCCGCGGTCACTTGGAGGCCGGAGGTCTCGAGTTTGTCAAAATCACCGCCGCTCGGATGCACGACCACCCCGCTAATTCCTCCCTCGCGCACGAGCAGATTCGAGCCGCGCCCAATGACGAAGAGCGGCTGGTTCTCGCGGCGGCAAAACCGGATCAGTTTGGCGAAGGCTTCCTCCGTGCGCGGCTCAACCCAGAACTGCGCCGGGCCGCCCACGCGCAAGGTGGTGTGCCTGGCGAGGGGCTCGGAAAGGCGTACTTCGCCTTCCGGACCGACGATTTCTTTTAACTTTTCCGCGATGACCAATTCGGCCGCGAGTTTGGCCAGTTGTTCGTGCACGTTGCCCGCGCCCAAGCTCAGCACGAGGTCGCCCTCGGCCAGCATCTGTCCCAGATCGCCATGCAAACGATCGAGTCGCGGCTGATAGATGACGCCGCGATGTCCGTGCTGCGAGATCGCGTCCGCGATGGTTTGGCCGGTGATGCCTGGAAGAGCCGTTTCGCTCGCGGCATACACGTCCGTGATCACGACCCGGTCGGCATCGTCGAAAGCGCCACCGAATTCCGTCTTTAAAGCTTTCGTCCGGGAAAAACGATGAGGTTGGAACATGGTCAGGACGCGTTTGCGTCCGGCCGAGCGTGCCGTGGCGAGGGTGGCGCGGATCTCGGTGGGATGATGGGCGTAATCGTCGACCAGGAGAAAACGGTCGCTCTGATATTTGATCTCGAAGCGCCGCCGCGCATGACGAAATGTGCCTAACGACTTGGCCACTTTCTCGAAAGGAATCCCGAGCTCGGTCGCAAGAGCGATAACGCCAAGCGCATTGCTGACGTTGTGCTTGCCCGGAACGCCGAGAGTGGCGTTGCCGAGCTTCTCGCCCCCGCGCTGCACGCAAAAGGTGGCCGCGAAATCGCGCAGCTCGAGGCCGATGGCGCGATAGCGAGCGGTCTCGCCGAAACCGTAGGAAATCGTCCGGGCATGCTGGCGACAGACGCGCGACGCGTGCAAATCATCGGCGCAATAAAAGACGCTGCCTTTGGTTTGGTTGAGCAATTTCGCAAAGACGACCTCGATCGCGGCCAGGTCCTTGTAGTAGTCGAGGTGTTCTTCCTCGACGTTGAGAATGAGAGCGTGCTCCGGCTGGAAAAGCTGCAGCGTCCCGTCGCTTTCATCGCCTTCCGCGACGAAATATTCGCCTCGTGGATCCCAGTGGGCGTTGCTCCCGAGGATCGGAATCTCCGCGCCGACATAGTGCGACGGATGCAAACTCCCTCCGCGCAAAACATGCGCCGCCATCGCCGCGGTCGTGGTCTTGCCGTGCATCCCCGCGATGATGATCCCGCGTTTGCCGAGCATGATGGCGGCGAGCGCTTCGGCGCGGCGAATGGCCGGAACCTTGCGCGCGCGGGCGTCGGCCAGGATCGGGTTTTCCTCTTTGATGGCAGAGGAATAAATGATCAGCTCCGCGCCCTGCGCGTCCTCCGTGCGATGGGGAGAGGAAAAACGAAGCCCGAGTTGCACGAGCCGTTCGGTCTCGAGGGTGCGGGCTTTGTCCGAGCCGCGGACATCGTGTCCGAGGTCGAGCAGGAGGGCGGCAATGCCGCTCATTCCGCTGCCGGCCACTCCGATGAGATGGATCGCGTGCCGTTCCTCGGTGAGGAATTTTGGGAGATCAGGCAGCAACGGCGTCATTGGGCTGACAATATTTCTCCATCGTTTCGACGACCATTGTGGCCGCGTTTTTCGGCGCGAGGGCTTCCACCCGGGCCGACATTTTGCGCAGGGTAGTGGGATCGTTGAGCAGATCGCGGATTTTTTGCGCGAGCACCTCGCCGGATAACTCCGCTTCCTTGATCATCACGGCCGCGTCGGCTTTAACGAAGATCTCGGCGTTGCGGGTCTGGTGGTCGTCCGCCGCGTAGGGATACGGAACGAGCAAAGAAGGCAACGCGAAAGCCGCCAGCTCGGCCAGACTCGCTGCGCCGGACCGCGTGATGACGAAATCCGCCGCGCTGTAAACCTCCTCCATCTGGTGACAAAAAGCGGTGACGTGCGCCCGGATGTTTTCGCGGCGGTAATTATCCTCGAGCAGCCGCTCGTCGCGCGCCCCGGAGAGATGAATGATCTGCAAGGGCACGTCTTGCAAGGACGGCATCGCCTTGATCAACGCCTGGTTGATTCCACTGGCGCCCTGGCTGCCGCCCATCACGAGGAGGGTCGGAACGCCGGGCTGCAACCCAAGCTTGGCCAGCGCTGCGCCGCGATCGATGCGGCGGAGCGTGGATCGAATTGGCGTGCCGGTGAACTCCGTTCGCGCTTTCGGAAAAAATGAGGCGCATTCCTGGAATCCCAGCAAGACGGCACGGACGAAGCGCGCGGTATGACGATTCGCTTTGCCGGGGAAGGCGTTTGATTCGTGGATGAAAGTCGGGATGCGGCGCATCCCTCCCGCAATCACTGGCGCGGTCGAAGTGAATCCGCCCATCCCAAGAACGACGTCCGGATTGTATTTGCGGAAAATCCCGCGGCAGAGCGAAAGGCTCTCGTTAAAGCGCCGCGCGAACGCGAGCACGGCCGGCGAGAAAGGCGAGGGGAGAGCGATCGTCGGCAGTTTCTCAAAACGAAATTCCGTCCGGCCCTGGACCGCGAGGGAGTCGATTTCCTTCTCGGAAATGAAGACGAGCACCTCGTGCCCGCGCTCGCGCAGCACCTCGGCGACCGCGAGCCCGGGAAAGAGATGCCCGCCGGTTCCTCCACATGCGATGGCGGCATTCATCTGGAACCCCCGGGGAAAAATCCGAAATCCGAAATTCGATACAAGAATGGGCGCCGCATCTGACTCATTCGATATTTGGTCATTCGAATTTGTTTCGGATTTGAAAGCCCGGCCTCATCTTCGATTTCGTTACGGCGATATTCGGATTTCGAATTTTCCCCGTGCATTAGATTCTCGGCGTCACCCGCACGCGCATCGCCATTTGTTTCTTCGGTGCGGGCTCGAGCACGCCCTGTCGGTAGATATTCAAGAGAAGCCCGACTGCGAAAAGCGCCACCACGAGATTCGACCCGCCGTAGCTGACAAAGGGCAGGGGCAGACCTTTGTTAGGCAAAAGCGAGGTGACCACTCCGATATTGATCGCGGCCTGGAAAGCGAGGAGCGAGACGAGCCCGCTGGCGAGGAGCAGGCCGAATCGGTCGCGGGCGTGGAGCGCGATGGTCAGCCCACAGATGATGATGAGGACGAAAAGGAAAACGACGATCAGGCTGACCCGCAGGCCCAGTTCCTCCCCGACGATCGGGAAAATAAAATCCGTGTGGGCGTAGGGCAGGTAGGCAAATTTCTGCCGGCCATTCCCGAGGCCGAGCCCCTCGATCCCGCCGCTGCCCCAGGCAATGAGCGCCTGCCACTGCTGGAGGCCGGCAGTCAGCTTGTACTTTTCCGGATGGAGGAAAGCGAGCAGGCGGCCGTGACGTTCGGCGATATGGGTGGCGAGATAAAGAATGGCGCCGATTCCGCCTAACGAAAGGGTGCCGAGGAGGGCGAGGTTGGTCCCGGCGATGAACATGACGACGAAAGTGGTGCCGCCGATCAGGACGGTAGTACCGAGGTCGACCTCGGTAATGATGAGAGAGATGAGCAGACAGACGACCGCCATCGGCGCGACAAAGCCGCGCCAGAGCTTGTGGCTCTCCGTTTCGTAGCGGGCAAACCAGAAGGCGAGGAAAAACACCGCTGCGAGCTTGGCAAACTCGGAGGGCTGGCAGGTGATGCCGTGGAATTCCAGCCAGCGCCAGGAGCCGTTGATCTTGTGCCTGAAAGGCGGGAGAAAACAGAGCGCGAGGCCGATCATGGAAAGGGAAAACCAGATCCACCAGGTGCGTTGCCAAAAATGGTAATCGACCAGCGCGGCGAGGGTGCAGGCGACCATGCCGATCCCGAGCCAGATGGCGTGTTTGCGAACGAAATAGTAAACGTCGCCGTGGCTATCGCGCGCAAACGCGCCGGTGCTGAAGAGAATGACGATGCCGATGGAGAGCAGGCCCAGGACGGCCAGAAACAAGATGTAAGCGCTCTTTCGATGCATGCCGCGGTCCTGTCTGCTCGTTAGTCTTTCGCCTTGCTCTTGGTGGTGGCGGCCGGGAGATGGAGCTTCTGGCCGATCTGCAGTTTGCGCGGATCATCGATCTGATTGAGCTCGAGGAGGGCGTCGTAAGGAACATGCAAATGCCGGGCGATGGTGACTGGGTTGTCGCCTTTCACCACCGTGTAGATCTTGCCGGAATCCTCGACCGTCGAGGATTTCGCGGCCGGTTTTGGTGGTGCGACCGGTTTTTCCGGCGCTCTCGTTTCGGGCCTGGCCGAAACCTTCGTCAATTCGTTAGGCGCAGCCACCGTCGCGGCGACGGCATTCTCGGGCGGCGCGATGTCTGGGCTGGCTTCGACTGTGGCCAGGGCCGCCATTTCGGCGGCGGGAGCCGTCATCGCCTCGCGGGTTTTGATCGTGTTGAAGGCGATGATGCCGGCCACCGCTACAATGTGCAGCAAGAGCACGATGAGCAGCGCGCGCGACAATTTCATATTCGGCTCCGCCATTTGCTCGTAATCCATCCCCTCGGGCAGGCCGAGCGAGCGCGAGCGACCCGCGGTGGCGGCGTTCAGTTTCTTTCGTTTGATCAGCGATGGCATTTTCATAGTGATGGGTCGGGTAGTCCGCGCACCAGGGCGCGGAATTGATCGCCGCGGTCAGCGTAACTCTTGAACATGTCGAAGGAGGAGGTGCCGGGAGAGAAGAGAACCGTTTCGCCGTGATGGGCGGTCGCCTGCGCGCGTTCCACTGCCGCGCTCAGAGACGATGCAAGTTCGCATTCGGTCGCTTCGCGCCAGTCGTGCGCGACCCGGTCGGCGATCTCGCCGATCAGGACCGCGCGGCGCACCTTGCGCGCGACGAGCGGGGCGATGGAATCGAAGGCAAAACCTTTGTCTTTCCCGCCGGCGATGAGGACAACCGGTTTGGTCGCGCTGAGGAGCGCTTTTTCGAGCGCATCGAGATTGGTGGCCTTGGAATCGTTGACGTATTCGACGCCGTTTATCGCCCGGATGAATTCGAGGCGGTGGAGTTGGGCGCGATAAGCGCAAAGCGGTGGGACCATTTCCTCGAAGCTGAGCCCGCGCGCCCGGCCGACGGCGAGCGCGGCCATCATGTTCTCGGCGTTGTGTGGGCCGCGCAGTTGCGCCTCGGCGAGATTGAGCACGGGCTGCTGGCGATAAGCGATCCAGCCATCGGCTAACGAAAAGTCGCCGTCGTTCGTCCAGGCGCTGAAAGTGACCACCTTCGGTTTCAGATTCGGAAGATTTTCGGCCACGTTGATCACCGCGGTGTCGTCGGCGGTCTGGTTTTCGAAAATACGCAACTTCGCCTCGCGATATTCGCGAATCGAGGGATAGCGATCGAGGTGGTCGGGCGCGAAGTTGAGCCAGACGGTGATTTCGGGATGAAATTCGCGAATCGTCTCGAGCTGGAACGAGCTCACTTCCACCGTCAGCACGGCGAGGTCTTCGTTTTCGCAGGCGGCTTCGACCAGCGGCTTGCCGATGTTGCCGCAGGCGACCGTGCGCTGGCCGCAGGCGTTCAGCATCTGCGAGATCAGCTCGGTGGTGGTGGTTTTGCCATTCGTGCCAGTGATGCCGATGACCGGGACGCGAGCAAACTGCCAGCCGAGTTCCAGTTCGCCGATCGTGGGGATGTTCTTGCGCGAAAAATTCCGGCCTAACGGCAACTCCGGATCGATGCCCGGGCTGAGCACGCCGAGATCGTAGAGCGCTGGATCTTCCTCCGCCGCCGGACCACAAAGCAGATAGACGCCCTTGGCGCGCAACGGGTCGAGGCCGGCCAGTTTTTCTTCGGGCGCGCTGTCGAGCATCGTCACCTTGGCGCCTTCTGCGGCGAGCAAAAGGGCAGCCGCTTTTCCGCTCCGGCCCGCGCCGAGGACCGCGACTTTCTTGTTCCTGTAGTCGGGCTTCATCGCGCAAACCTCTTGGTCGCGGCACCAGCGCTTGTCATCCCGATCCGCCGAAGGACGGAGAGGGACCTCGCGAGCGTTGCTCGGTGCGGTTCTTGCAGAGAACGTCGAGCGACGCTTGCGAGGTCCTTCGCCGCGCTTCGCCGGCTCAGGATGACAACTTTTGATTGGTGGGCGTGTCGGCAATTCATCGCAGTTTCAAAGTGGCCAAACCGAGCAGGGCGAAGACGATGGAGAGGATCCAGAACCTCACGATCACGGTGTTTTCCTTCCAGCCGCTCAGCTCGAAGTGATGATGGATCGGCGACATGGCGAAGAGCCGTTTGCCGGTGAGTTTAAAACTCAGAACCTGGAGGATGACGGAGACCGCCTCGATCACGAAAACGCCGCCGACGACGGCGAGAAGCAGCTCCTGTTTACAACAGATCGCGACTACCCCCACCATGCCGCCGATAGCGAGCGAGCCGGTGTCGCCCATGAAGACTTTGGCGGGGTGGCAGTTGAACCAGAGGAAGCCAAGGCCCGCGCCGACGAGCGCCGCGCAGACCACCGCCAGCTCTCCGGAGAAAGGATAAAACGGGACCTGGAGATATTGGGCGATGCGGAAATTTCCGCCGGCATACGAGAGCAGTGCGTAAGCGAATGCGACCGTGATGGTGCAGCCGATGGCGAGGCCGTCGAGACCGTCGGTCAGGTTGACCGCGTTCGATGCTCCCACGATGACGAGGGCGAAAAAGAAAAAGGTGAAGATGCCCATATTCACGATCACGGGCAGTTTGTAGAAGGGCAGGTAAAGCGAGCGGGCCTGAACTTCGATCAATGGGTTGAGGAGAAAGAAAGCGGTCACGATGGCGGCAAGTCCGATTTGGAAAACGAGCTTCAACCGCCCGCTGATGCCGTCGGATTTTTTCTTCGTTACCTTGAGGTAGTCATCGGCGAAGCCGAGCGCGCCGAGGTAGACCATGCAAAAGAGAACGAGCCAGACGAACGGGTTGTCCGGCCGGGCCCAGGCGACGGAGGCGAGCACGACCGCGCCGATCACGAGCACGCCGCCCATGGTGGGCGTGCCTTGTTTTCCACCGTGCAGCTCGGCCAGGTGCCGCACTTCCGCCGCGGTCCGAATCGGTTGGCCGATCTTGAGCGAGATCAGTTTGCGGATGACGAAGTTGCCGAAGAGGAGCGAGACCGCGAAGGCGGTGATGGCGGCGAGGACGGCGCGGAAGGTGACGTAGTAGAAAACATTAAAGCCTTTGAACTGCTCCGTCAGGAGATGCAGGTAGAACATCATGACGCGCAGCGGGTCTCCATCTGGCGTTGAGCGAATTCCTCCAGCACCAGCTCGGTCCGGGCGGCGCGGCTGCCTTTGATCAGGACCAGATCGCCGGGGCGTGCGATCTCCGCGAGCAGATCGGCGACGGCCGCGGCGGAAGCGACTGTGCTGCTGTTCGTTAGGCCATGGGCCTGCGCGGCTTTGGCGATCTCCGCCGAACCTTCGCCGAGCGCGATCAGACGGTCGATGCCTAACGACGCCGCGACTTCGCCGACTTCGCGATGACCCTGGCCGGACTCGACGCCCAGCTCCGCCATTTGCCCGAGGATGGCGATGCGCTGACCGTCGGTTTCGAGTTCGGCCAGGGTCCGCAGCGCGGCCTTGGTCGAATCGGGATTGGCGTTGTAGCTGTCGTCGATGAACTGCACGCCGCGGATGTTCTTGATCTGCAAACGCGCCTTGGTGACAGGGGCGGCAGCCAGACCCGCGGCGCATTCTTCCAGGGAAAGGCCGAAAAGTCGACCCGCCGCGATGGCGAGAAGCGCATTCAGCACCATGTGCCGGCCCGGCACGGGCAGGACGGTATGGCAGCGGTGCGCGCCTTCCGTAACGGTGAACTCGGCGCCCCCTGCCGTTTGCACGATGTCACGCGCTTGCACGTCGCCCCGCTCGATGCCGGCGAAAATCACTCGCCCCGCAGTGCGTGGCGCAATGGTGTCGGCAAATTCGTCGTCGCGATTGAGGATGACCGTGCCTTGCACGGAGATGGCGGCGGCCAGCTCGCCTTTCTCCTGGGCAATCGCTGCGCGCGTTCCCATGAATTCCAAATGCGCGATGCCGACGTTGGTAATGATGGCAATGTCCGGCTGCGCTAGCTTCGCGAGCGGCGCGATTTCGCCGGGATGATTCATCGCGATCTCCCAGACGCCGATTTCGTCCTCGGCGCTGGCCTCGAGCATGGTGCGGGGCAGGCCGATGTGGTTGTTAAAATTGCCCTCCGTCTTGGTGACCTGGAAGCGATGGCCGAGGACCGAGGCGGTAAAGTCCTTGGTGCTGGTCTTCCCGTTGCTGCCGGTAATGGCCACGACCTTCAAGCCTAACGAACGTCGATATTGGGCGGCGATTTGCTGGTAGGCGGCGAGCGTGTCGGTCACGCGGAGGAGCGCGAAGTCGGGTGGTGTTTTGCCACTCCACTTCTTTTCCACCACCACTCCCGCCGCGCCACGGAGGAAGGCGTCGTTGACGAATTTGTGGCCGTCGAAGTTGTCCCCTGCCAGCGCGACGAACAAGTCGCCCGGCTGGGTGCTGCGCGAGTCGGTGCTGAGGCGGCTGACCTGCAAGTCGGAATGGCCGTTCTGCCTGACGGCTCCGGCGAACTGCGCGATTTGATCGATCGAAAGCGGGTCCATGGTCAGCGGGACGGTTTCTTCCGCGGAGCGTACGCACCTCGCCGCGAACATCCGTGAAACGATGGGAGCGAAGAAGAAAGTTCGTTTTGGCAAGGCGCCGAAACCAGCACGCGAGGCGCCTGCGCTCCCCGGAGCTGGTTGCGGCGATTTTTGGAAACAATCATCACTTCAAAATTCCAGTGGGCGGTTTTCCAAGGCGCGGAGCGCCATCTGCCGGTCGTCGAACGGGATGGTGTGATCGGCGAATTCCTGATAGGTCTCGTGCCCTTTGCCCGCGATGAGAATGATGTCGCGCGGCTGGGCGAGGGCGATGGCGCGAGTGATGGCTTCCGCCCGATCCGGAACGCTCTCGAAATTTGCGGAGCGAAATCCTTTCTTTATCTCGTCGATGATGGCGAGCGGGTCTTCCTTTCTCGGATTGTCGGAAGTGATGATACTGTAGTCGGCATTCTGGTCGGCCACCCGGCCCATCAGCGGGCGCTTTTGTTTGTCGCGATCGCCGCCCGCGCCGAAAACCATGATGAGCCGGCGCGGACTGAGCTCGCGCAAGGTCTTGAGGACGTTAAGCAAGGCGTCGTCGGTATGAGCGTAGTCGACAAAAACCTGGAACTGCCGCTTGGCCGGGACGGCCTCGAGCCGGCCGGGAACCTGCGGCGATTTGGCGAGGCTGAGGACGGCCTCGCGAAGAGGGATGCCTAACGAATTAGCAGCAGCCAGCGCGGCCATCGCGTTGGAGACGTTGAAGCGCCCGATGAGCGGCACGCGCACCAGATAAATTTTGCCCCGGGCGTCGAGTTGAAAGGAGGTGCCGCTGAACTCGGCGCGATAATTCGAGGCCCGGAAATTGGCACGGGCGCTCATTCCATAAGTGATCACCGGGACGTCGTCGCCGAGCAGATTGACCAGTTTCTCGCCGTAGGCGTCGTCCAGGTTGATCACGGCGGTCGCCTGCTTTTTGTTAGGCTGATTTTTCAGCCCGGTGAAAAGACGCGACTTCGACTCGAAGTAGTTCGCCATTGTCTGATGAAAATCGAGATGGTCCTGGGTCAGGTTGGTAAAGACCGCGACATCCCATTCCAAGCCACGGGTGCGATCCTGGGCGAGGGCGTGGGAAGAGACTTCCATCATCGCCGCTTTGCAACCGGCGCCGGCCATCTGCGCGAGCAATTCCTGCAGATCGAGCGATTCCGGCGTGGTGCGCGTGGCGGGTAAAACTCTTTCGCCGATCTCGTAGCGGACCGTCCCAATGAGGCCGCTGCGCAGGCCGGCGTTTTCGCAGATGTGCTTGAGGAGGAAGGTGGTGGTGGTCTTGCCGTTGGTCCCGGTGACGCCGGCCATCTTCAGCCGCAGCGCGGGCTGCTTGTAAAAGGTGAAGGCTAGATCCGCCAGCGCGACCCGGCTATCCGCGACCACGATGGAGGTCGCACGAGAATGCGATTCCGGACGTTCCACCACGATCGCCGACGCACCTCTCTCGATCGCCTGTTCGGTGAACTTATGGCCATCAAAATGCGCGCCGCGCACCGCGACATAGAGGCCGTTTTTTTGCACCCGGCGCGAGTCGTAGAAAATGCCGTCGATCTCGCGATCGAGCGG
>JALYOR010000165.1 GCA_030856765.1 Verrucomicrobiota bacterium
CCGAGGAGGACCGATTCGCCCACCTTGTTGTTGCGGAAGATGCGCGCGGTGCCTTCGAGCATGATGAACTTGCAGAAAGCGTCAGGATGATACTCGAGCAGCATCGTCGTGCCGGTGATGGCCGCAGTCACGGCGGCGGTATTGATCTGGGCGCCGCCGGCGTTTTTCGGGACGCGCAGAAGCATGGCGCCGCCGCCCAGATCGAGATTGCGGGTGCCTTCGTTGAAAGAGAAAATGGTGTTGGCACCGAGGCGGGCCAGGGTGGCGTCAGTAAAGGTCAGTTCGGCGCGCGATTCCACTCCCGTCTTCACCGCAGTGCCGTCGCGCACTTCATCGCTGATCCTGGCCGCGCGCGGGGCGGCTTGGTTGGGGAGGATTTTGACGTCGCGGATCACCTGGCTGACGCGCGCCTCCTTGAGCTGGGCAGCGTGGAGCGCCGGAGCGAAAGAGAGAGCAAGCAGAGCAAGGAGCGCGGCGAGCGAGCGATGAGGCAGAGGGCAGAGTGGAATCATGATGGATTTTGCAGGGACAAGAGCATGCGCCCGTTCCTCATCGGTATCGGGACCCGTCTCGCAAAGAAGAACGCGCGGGGTTACTGTTTACCAAGAATGCCCCTGTAAGGTCAAGCTTTCCCGGCGTCCGCGCAGAATCCGGGCAGAGGATGGAAATGGGACAAGGCATATGTTCATTCGGTAAACGCGCGAAAACCGACCGAAAGAGGACACAAATTCTAAGCCGACTGGAAGATCGCTCTCCCGGAAGGCCTCCTGCGCTCGACAAAGAACCGGTTTTTTGCTGATCTCGGAGAAGAAATCCCAACCAGTGAAAACAAAACTCCTCGTCTTACTCTCGTGCGTTCTCGCACTCCACGCCCAGGCGGGCAGCGCCACCTGGAATCTCAACCCGGCCAGCAGTGAATGGAACAAGGCCGGGAACTGGACACCCGCGACTGTGCCGAACAGCCCCGACGATGTCGCGACCTTCGACGTGTCCAATGTGACCAGCCTGACCTTGTCCAACGCCGAGGTCGACAGCGTGGTCTTCAATTCAGGTGCGAGCGCCTACACCATCCGCTCGACGACGGGCATTAACGGTTCGGAATTGAGTCTGAAGGGCGCGGGCATCATCAACAACTCCGGGATCGGACAGAATTTTGAAGTGAGCGGGTCCCCGGCGGGGAGGATTAACTTTTATGGCTCGGCCACGGCCGGGGAAAGCACTGTTTTCATGGTGGAAGGCGGAAAAAGTTCTCCCTCGTTAACTTTTTACGATACCTCGAGCGCTGGCTCGGGGACTTTCATCAGCCAAGCCGGGCCGGATAACCAGCATCCGGACCCGGGTCAGATCAGCTTTTCCGGCGACTCGACCGCCGCCAACGGCACGTTTATCTGCAACGGAGCGGAAGATCGCTCCGCCTACCCGGGCGCCGTCTATTTTTCCTATAACGCGACCGCTGGGCAGGGAACTTTTATCGCCCACGGAGGCAGTAAAGTCGGTGTTTCTGGCGGGGACGTCGCCTTGTTCCATTCTTCCAACGCGGGCGAGGCGACGTTCACGGCGGAAGGGTCGGATATCGAGCGATTGGGCGGGGCTGTTATTCGCTTCTATCACGACGCCTCGGCGGCCGACGCGACCCTCATCGCCACCGGCGGTCTGCTCGATGGCGGGCGGATTGCGTTTGAGTTTGGGGAGGCCACCGGGGGGCGCGCGCGGGTGGAGCTTTTCGGCAATGGGCGGTTGGAGATTTTCTATAATAATACCCCGGTCACGATCGGCTCGCTGGAAGGGGACGGGCTGGTGATGCTGGGCACGGGCTCGCTCGGAATCGGGAGCAACGACCTCAGCACCACTTTCGCCGGGGTCATCAGCGGTTCCGGTTCGCTGACCAAGGTCGGCGCCGGCCACCTGACTCTCAATAACGCGAGCATCTACTCCGGTGCCACGACTGTTGTAGGCGGGGGTTTGCGAGTCAGTAACTCGACCGGCTCTGCCACCGGCACGGGAGCGGTGCAAGTGAGCGAAGGCATCCTGGGTGGCCGAGGCATCATCGCGGGCGCGGTCACGATCGGGACCGGGAGCGGCGTGGGCGCATCCATCGCTCTTGGCATTGGCGCGAGCGCTCCGACGGTCATGACCATCCAGAGCTCGCTGACTTTAAAAGCGGACGGCACTTACGCGTGCAAACTCAACACGAAGAAAGCGAGGGCCGATCAAGTGGCCGCCAACGGAGTAACGTTGGAGAGCGGGGCGCAGTTCAACCTCGCGGCCGTGGCGAACCGGAAACTCACGGCTGGGACCAGCTTCACCGTGATCAGCAACACCGCCGCCACCCCGATTAGCGGCACCTTCGCCAATCTACCTAACGACAGTACGCTCACCGTCGGCCCGAACACTTTCCAAATCAGCTACAGCGGTGGCGACGGGAACGATCTGACTCTGACCGTGGTGCCCTAACGAGTGCTAGAACTTGAAGCTGACGGTGACCCCGCCGCCGATGTTGAAGACTTCGTAGTCGAAGACGCTGCGGTTGGATTGGTTGGCGACGAAGGTGCTGATCGCGCTCACCGTGAGCCAGTCGCGGATGCGGTAGTTCGCGCTAAGGGCGAGGATCTCGCTCACATCGGTGCGGCCGCTGTCGTGGTACGGCCTAACGACTAGCCGACCAGCGGCGTTAAGGGAAAAATTGCGGCTCAGGTTGACGGAATAACCGACGTAGAGCCCGAAGTCGCTGCGCTGTGGCGGGTCGGGGGTGGCGTAAAGGCTCACGTTGGCGTCCGCGCCGAACGAAATCTGCTGAGCCCGGCCGATGCGGATGGGAACTTCGGCGCTGAGGCCGAGGGCGACGTTGGAGAAGAAGTCGTCGAAGTCGTCCGTGCCGGTGAGGCGGTTGTAATCGAGGTTGGCCCGCAGGACGAGGTTGTGCAGTTGCGGGACGAAATAAACGAGTCCGGCGAGGGCATCGAAGCTGGCGAAATCGAAGCTGCTAAGGTCCTGGTAGTAGAAGAACTGTTGCCGGAGGGTGAACTCGCCGTAGAGGGTTTTGCTCAGCTTCGGGGCATAGGTTATGCCGACGACCGGCGCGATGATGACGTCGCTGCGGCGTCCGCGATCGGTCAGGGCGACATTGGAGGTGTAGTAAATCGGGACGCCCGTCTCGAAAGTGAAGGGCTCGTATTTTTCCACCCGCTTGAGGATGGCCTGCTCGCCGAGGTCGCTGTCGTTAGGGCTGGCGGCGGCGTAGCCCTGGTCGACGCCGCTGTCGGGGACGGTTTCGGGCGCCTGGATGGTCGTCTGGCTGCGCAGGAGCCGGGCGCGATCGGCATCGGTCGACTGTGCCAGGACCGGTGTTGAGGTGGCGAGGATGAGCAGGAAGCCGAGAAGCGAGGGTGACCGGACGGGTGACGGGAATTTCATAAAGGCCTCCCTTTTAGAAAGCGCAGGCCGCCCGCGTCAAGCCTTTCTCGGAAAACTGCTTTAACCGAAGGGAAGGTTCGCTTTGACCCGCTGCACGTCGGTTTTATGAACGAGGGCGGACTTGGCGAGATGGCGCTTTTTCTTGGCGTTCTTGGTCGCCATGAGATGCCGTCGGGAGGCTTGGGAACGCAGCACCTTGCCAGTGCCGGTGATTTTGAACCGTTTGGCGACTGCTTTCCGCGTCTTACTGCGGGCGATGGACTTCGGCATAAGGCGCGGAAGATAAGCACGTCACCCGGGGCTGACAACCGATTTTCTGTTTACCGGCCGGGGATTGCGACGAAGATTCGACGATGGATACTCCAAACGCCAGCGACCCTCGGGTGGTGATCATCGGGGCCGGCTTTGGCGGCTTGGAAGCGGCCAAGCATCTCGGGAATAAACCGGTGCGGGTGACGGTGATCGACCGCACCAACTATCATCTCTTCCAGCCGCTCCTCTACCAAGTGGCGACCGCTGCCCTTTCCCCGGCCGATATCGCCGCTCCGGTGCGTGGGATTTTGGGCAAGTACGAAAACATTGAGGTGCTCCTGGCCGAAGTGAGGTCGGTCGAAGTCGAAACTCGGCTTGTGCTGACGACGGAACGCGAGATTCCCTACGATTACCTCATCGTTGCGACCGGATCGCGGCATTCCTATTTCGGACATGACGAATGGGAAAAGCTTGCGCCTGGTCTCAAGAGCCTGGAGGACGCGGTCGAAATCCGGCGTCGCATCCTAATGGCGTTTGAGTTTGCCGAAAAGACTGAGGACCTTGCTGCGCGGGCAGCGGCGATGAATTTCGTCATCATCGGCGGCGGGCCGACCGGCGTGGAAATGGCGGGCGCGATCGCCGAGATCGCGCGTGAAACCTTGGCCAAGGATTTCCGGCACATCGATCCCTCGACCGCGCGCGTCATTCTGGTGGAGGGATCGGATCGGGTCCTCTCCGGGTTCCCGGAGGATCTTTCCGCCAGCGCCCTCGAGCAGCTCCAGGAGCTCGGCGTCGAGGTCATCACCGGCACGCACGCGGAGAATCTAACCGACGACGGACTCGACGTGGCCGGGAAGTTCATACCCTGTCGGGTGAAAGTATGGGCGGCCGGCAACACGGCCTCCTTTGTGGGCAAGACGTTGGGCGTTCCGGTTGATAAATCTGGACGCGTCATCGTGCTGGACAACCTGACCATTCCTGACCATCCCGAAGTCCAAGTCATCGGCGACCTGGCAAATTTCACGGCCAAGGACGGGAAGCCGCTTCCGGGCGTCTCTCCGGTGGCGATCCAGCAGGGGCGACACGCGGCGCACAATATCCTGCACATGATCGAGGGGGCGAAGCCGCAGCGTTTCTATTACTGGGATAAAGGCAGCATGGCGACGATCGGCCGCAACCGCGCGGTGGCCGATCTCAATCTGGTGCACTTCAGCGGCTTCCCGGCCTGGCTGGCGTGGCTGTTTATTCATGTGCTTTATCTGGTCGGGTTCCGGAATCGGATCGCGGTGCTTTTACAATGGGCCTGGGCCTATATCACTTTCAATAAGGGTGCGCGCTTGATCACGCGGAACTTCCAGGCTGAGCAACGACCGGTTGGCTAAGGGATTGGTGGACCACGAAGAACGCGAAGGCAACGAAGTCCGGCCCAGATTCTCAACCTTCGTGAACTCCGTGACCTTCGTGGTTAATTGAGCCGTGCGATCCCGTCATTTGCTGCCGAATTTTCGCATCGCGGTGGTGGGTGCGGGCGCCATCGGGCTCTACTACGGCGGGAAGCTGGCCAACTATGGTCGCGATGTGCATTTTCTACTCCGCCGCGACTACGAGGCGGTACGCAAACGCGGCCTGCGCATCCGGAGCAAGAGCGAAAATATTCATGTCGCGAAGGTCAACGCCTATCGCTCCACCGCCGAAATCGGAGCCTGCGATCTGGTCGTTGTGGCGGTAAAGACGACCTCGAATCTGCAACTGCCGCCGCTCATCGCGCCATTGTTAGGCGAGAAGACGATGATCCTCACTTTGCAAAACGGACTGGGGAACGAAGCGTTTCTCGCCGGGCATTTCGGCGCGGAACGCATTCTGGGCGGTCTCTGTTTCATCTGCCTCAACCGCACCCAGCCCGGCTTGGTCGAACGGTTTGATACCGGCCGGTTGTCGATCGGCGAGTTCAGCGGTCATCCCTTGCCGCGGTTGCACGACATCACCTGGGAATTCAAGCGCTGCGGGGTGGTATGTAGCGTGGTGGATAACCTCGCCCTGGAGCGCTGGCGCAAATTGGTCTGGAACGTTCCATTCAACGGTCTCGCGGTCGCGGCCGGGGGAGTCGCCACGGATGAGATCCTGGCCGACGATCGATGGCGCCTGCGCGCTCTGGAGTTAATGGACGAGATAATCGCGATTGCGAAAGCCTGCGGACAGGAACTGCCGACGGCGGTCGCGCTCGATTACATGAAGACCACAAAAAGAATGGGCGCCTACCGGCCCTCGACCTTGATCGACTATCAAGCGGGGCGGCCGCTCGAACTCGAGGCGATCTGGGGCGAACCGCTGCGGCGCGCCCAAGCCGCGGGCGTGCCCGCTCCGCACCTGGAGCAACTGTATCGCGAGCTCGTCGCGCTCGATCGAGCGC